>JALWJZ010000119.1 GCA_026996855.1 Anaerolineales bacterium | reverse complement strand
TTTCTTTGCGATACCGCTGCTTCCACACAGCTTCCGTATCGCCCGCTCGCCACTCAATTTGCGCTTTGCGTCCTGGCATGGCCCTTCCCCTTCTTCGTTTTTGCCCCTATTGTACTCCTTGAGGACATATTATGCAAAACAGGCCGAATGGAGCGGCGCTTACCGTGGTGGTGTGCTGCCATGGCATCGCCGCAAGGCGGAACGGGCACGGGCCATGCTTGGGGCACCACCAAAGCACATTCTGGAATTAGGCGCGGGCGGTGGGCAGAATGCCATTGCCTTGGCAGAGCTTGGGTATAAGGTCATTGCTGTTGAACAAGTGCCCCTTTTGGTGCAGCACATTCACGAATTACGCCGCCAGCATCCCCAAGCCCAAGTGGAAGTGGTGGAAGGCGATTTCTATCAAGTCGAGTTGCTGGAAGAAGCTTTTGATGGGGTATGTTATTGGGATGGATTTGGGATAGGAACCGATGATGAACAACGGGCATTGCTGAAGCGCATTCATCGTTGGTTGAGGCCTGACGGAAAGGCGTTGATTGACGTGTACACCCCCTGGCATGCAGCGAAGTCCGTTGGTTATGGTGGGCAGGTGGGAAGAGCGAAGCGCGTGTATGGATTTGATGGGGAGGGTTGTCGGTGGATTGACCGGTGGTGGTTGGAAGAAACCGGGGAGAGTATTGAGCAATCATTGCGCTGTTATTCTCTTGCCGATTTGCGGTTGTTGTTGGAAGGGACAGGATTGGAGTTAGTAGCAGTAGAGCCTGGAGGGATGATGGATTACGAGAGCGGGCGGTATGTGGAACCTGTGCCATTAGAGCGAGCGATGTGGTATGTTGCCGTTTTGCGGCCTATCAAATGAGGTGGTACCCAACCCCGCGTTCAACAGACGCGGCTTTGCCGCGCGCGAACGCGGGCGGAATTTCGGCCAAAAACCGTTCGTTAGCCAGGGCTGGATCGGCGACGCTGCGCTGCTGACGCTATCGTTGGACATTTTGATAGGGTGTTTTCCATGTTGTTGGGAGAAGGGGCGTCCAGAGGGCTATCCCTTGTGCTAAAATTTGAATATGGTTGCAGAGAACGCCGATATCTTGTTTGAAGTGATGACCCCGTTGGGGTTTCGCGTCCGCGTGACAAAAGCCTACTGGCGTATCATCACGGAAATCAAGCATTCCGTGATGCGCGGGCGGGAAGAGGATGTGAAAGAGGCCTTGCGCAATCCTGATGAGATACGGGTAAGCAAAAAAGGATCCGCGGGTGTATCTTTTCTACAAGCCCGAGCGTTTGGGGCGTTGGGTATGTGCAGTGGCAAAGCGGCTCAACGGAGAAGGTTTTTTGATCACCACCTATCCGACCGACACGATCAAGGAAGGGAAGCGAGTATGGCCGAAATAAAGGTGTATTTTGACCGAGAAGGGAATACTTTGACAGTTTGGTTTGGCGACCCGGAAGAGGAGTATGTGTGCGAAGAGACGGGGGAAGAGGTTGTATTGATGAAAGACAAGAGCGGGAAGGTGATTGGGTTTGAGAAGTTGAACTTTGTGGAAGCGGAAACTGAGCGGGTGAAGGTGGCGTTTGAAACGGTTGCGGTGTAAGAGAGTCACCGGCGGGTCTGGGTAAATGAGGCCAATCTGTGTGCGTTTGGAGGATAACCATGCAATTCACCGTTTGTGTGCTACATGTCCCCAACATCGACAAGGCACTCACCTTTTATCGCGACACCCTGGGGCTGCCCGTGCGGTATGCGTCGGAGGCTTATGTGGAATTCGACCTCGCGCCGGCCACACTGGCTCTGCACCACACCGAACACCCCGAAGAAGGCACTCGTGGGGTTGGGCTCTTTCTTGTGGTGGATGATGTAGATACCCTGGCTGCCAAATTGCAGGAAAAGGGGTTGCGCGCGATCCAGCCCTTGGCCGACCAGGATTTCGGCTATCGCACGGTCATGTACATGGACCCCTTTGGCAATCGTGTGGAACTGGCGACACCCCTTCCACAAAAACCATGAGCGAGATGGTGCAAATCCTCGAGATCTCCCGAGAAGAAATTCTCCGGTGGCTGCCTGCTATCTTGGACATCTATGCCCAGGTGCACGGCCTGGATGCCCAGGCGATCGCAGAGCGAGCGGAGATCATGCGGCGTCACTTTGGTCGGAGAGGCTACCGCGGGTTCATCGCCCTGGATGCCGGCCGCCTGATAGGCTTTACATACGGCTACACCGGCGATCCAGGGCAATATTGGTACGACAAAGTCTGGGCCGCCATGACGCCGGCCCAGCGAATGGCGTGGATGGAGCCTGAACATTTTGAGTTTGTGGAACTTGCCGTGCACCCGCAATGGCAGCGACGGGGCATTGGTGGCTGTCTCCACGACCTGCTCTTGGAGGGGCGTCCCGAACCCACGGCGTTGTTGACGGTTCGAGCCGACAATGCGCCAGCCTTGCACTTATACCGAAAACGTGGCTGGCAGGTTGTGCTGGACGACTTTCGTTTCGTACCCAACGGCGTGCCGTACCTGGTGATGGGGAAACGTCTTGCCTCCTAACCCTGCGTTCAGCGGACGCGGTTTTGCCACGTGCGAACGTGGCAGAAATTCGGTCTAAAATCATACCTCAGCGGTGGGGGACTGGGATATCCTCTGTCACGGGTAAAATTTTGTGTATCTCTCCCAAAACTTCTCTGAAGCGAGGCGCCTGATGAACTTGCTGGACGTGCTTCATCGCAGGTATACCCCCCGGGGTTATGCTCCTCGGCCTCTACCCCCGGAAGTACTTTCCACCCTTTTCGAGGCCGCCCGCTGGGCGCCCTCTTCGTACAACCGGCAGCCCTGGCGGTTTCTGGTCGCCCGACAGGGCACGGAAGCCTACGCGAAACTGCTGGATACCCTGGCGCCCGCCAACCGGGCCTGGGCGCAAACCGCGCCCGTGCTGGTTCTGGGCGTGGCCGTGACCGAAGACGACCGGGGTCCCAACCGCTACGCGGAGCACGACCTGGGCATGGCCAGCGGTTTTCTCACGGTGCAGGCCGCGGCCCTGGGGGTGTACCCCAGTTTCATGGCCGGCTTTGACAAGGCCCGGGCCGCGGCGGCCTTTGCCCTGCCGCCCCAGGCCCGGCCCATGACCGTCATCGCCCTGGGCTACCCCGAAGACCCCAACCCGCCCGCCGGGCGCTCCCGCCTGCCCCTGGAAGCCATCGTGTTCGACGGCGCCTGGGATGTGCCTTTTGGGGGTGAATGAGCGGATGGGCGGATGGGCGAATGGGCGGATGAGCGAATGAGCGAATGAGCGAATGTGCGAATCAGCGAACGACCAACGACCATCGACCAACGACCATCGATCGATAGGCAGGAGAAACGCCATGCACGTGCTCGTTCCCGGTGGTACCGGCCTCATCGGTCGTGCTCTGGCGCGACACCTCATCGGGCAGGGGCACCGGGTCACGGTGCTCACCCGCCGGCCGGAGCGCCGCCCCCAGGGGCTTCCCCAAGAAGCCGCATTGGCCCGGTGGAGCCTGGACCCGGCGGACCTGGCCCGCTACCTGGAGGCCGCGGACGCGGTGGTGAACCTGGTGGGCGCGAACATTGCGCAGGGCCGCTGGACCACCCGGCGCAAGGCGGAACTCTACCACAGCCGGGTAGATGCGGGCCGCGCCTTGAGCCAGGCCTGGGAGCAGGCTCGAAAACGTCCCTCCGTGCTTTTGCAGATGTCCGCGGTGGGGTATTACGGCTCTCGCGGCGACCAAATCCTCACCGAAGAGGCGCCCCCTGGCTCGGACTTCCTGGCCCGGTTGTGCGTGGATTGGGAAGCCAGCACCCGGCCCGTAGAGGACCTGGGGGCGCGGCGGGTGGTGATGCGCACCGGCATCGTGCTCAGCACCGAAGGCGGCGCCCTGCCCCGCCTGTTGCTGCCCATCCGCCTGGGCGTGGGCGGCCCCCTGGGCGACGGCAAAGCCTACATGCCCTGGATTCACGTCCACGACGTGGTGGAGGCCATGCGTTTCTTCCTGGAAAGGGAAGCGACCCGGGGCGTGTACAATCTTTGCGCGCCCCACCCGGTGACCAACGAGGAGTTCGTGCGCACCCTGGGCCGCCTTCTTCACCGGCCCACCTGGTTCCGGGTGCCGGCCTGGGCCTTGCGTCTGGCCCTGGGGAAGATGGCGGAAGCCCTGCTGGCCAGCCTGCGGGCCGTGCCCCAGCGCCTGCTGGAGGCCGGGTACACCTTCGCCTTTCCCCACCTGGAACCGGCCTTGCGGGATTTGCTGCAAGCAAGATAGGTTGATGGGGCGCTTTGCCCCCCATCCCATTTACATTGTTTTGCCCTGGCGGGGCAGGCAACGACGCGAGGGCACCCCGTTTCCCCTTTGGTCATCCCTCGGCCGCGTTCCGCGTTGCCTTCCACCGGGCAATCCAGTCTTCCAACCGGCCCTCGCGAATGGCCTGGCGCAAATCTCGCACCAGGCGCACCAGGGTGAACACGTTGTGGATGGAAAGCAGGGTCGCGGCCAGCATCTCTTTCGCCACCAGGAGATGGCGGATGTACGCCCGGCTGAAATGGCGGCAGGTGTAACAGGTGCAGGTTTCGTCAATGGGCCGGGGGTCCCGGGCATACTCGGCCCGGCGCATGTTGAGCCGTCCCCCGGCGTACAGCATGGCCGCGCCGTGGCGGGCCAGGCGGGTGGGCAGGACGCAGTCGAACATGTCCACCCCGCGGCGCACGGCTTCCACGATGTCCTCCGGCGTGCCCACGCCCATGAGGTACCGGGGCCGGTCTTCGGGCAAAAGGGGGAGCACCACGTCCAGCATGGCGTGCATTTCCTCCTTGGTCTCCCCCACGGAAAGCCCGCCGATGGCGATGCCGGGAAAACCCAGGGAAGCAATGAAACGGGCCGATTGTTCTCGCAAATCCGGGAATACACCGCCCTGCACGATGCCGAACAGGGCCTGGTCCTGGCGGGTGTGGGCCTTCAGGCTGCGCTCTGCCCAGGCGTGGGTGCGACGCAGCGCCTCCTCGTTGTAGGCCCGGTCGTAAGGTGGCGGGCACTCGTCCAGGGCCATGATGATGTCGGCTCCCAGGTTTTCCTGGATGCGAATGGCTTTTTCCGGGGTGAAGCGGTGGATGGAGCCGTCCAGGTGGCTGCGAAAGGTGACGCCGTCGTCGTCGATTTCCCGCAAACCGGCCAGGGAGAACACCTGGAACCCGCCGGAATCGGTGAGGATGGGATGGGGCCAGGCCATGAAACGGTGCAGGCCGCCCATCTCGGCCACGAGTTGATCGCCGGGGCGCAGGTAGAGGTGGTAAGTGTTGGCCAGCACCAGGGTGGCTCCCAGTTCCTCCAGTTGGGCCGGGGTCAGGGCCTTGACCGTGGCCTGGGTGCCCACGGGCGCGAACACCGGCGTTTCCAGCACGCCGTGGGGGGTGTGAAAACGTCCCACCCGCGCGGAGCCGTCCCGGGCTGCGATTTCAAAGGTGAACCAGGGGGGCTGGGAACCGGCCTTCATGGCGACGACAACTCCTCCAGGGGCAAATCTTTGGGAAGACACGAAACGCCGTCGGAACCGGGGGGCGTCGGGTCCTGTTCCACGAAGCGCACCACGCTCAGCACCGCTCCTGCCCGTTCCACCCGGTACTCATCAGGCACATGGGGAAACTTCACCAGGTCCGCATTGTAACGGGTGGAGAGCACCGCGAAAAACCGTTTCCGGGGACGAGCGAGGTCATGGCAGGAAAACACTCGAAATTGCGGGCACAGAAAGTCGGCCAGCGGCTCCACCGGCTCCCAGGTGACGGCCCGCAGTCCCTGCCGGATGTTGCGGGCCTTTGAAGTGCACACCTGTTGATTGAGGTAACTTGCGATTTCCCGAAAAGAAGTGGCCCAGTAGTCCATTTCGTACCGGCGGAAAGCCCCGCCTACACCGCCCACCAGCGAGTTGTAATAAACGTACTCGTAGGGGTGCAGTTGCACCCACGCCATCAACGCCGGGGCCAGGCCGAGACCCGCGAGGAAAACGCGCCATAGGGTTCTCAGGCGCGAGCGCAGGGCTTCCCAGCCCGCGGCCACGGGGATGTACAGGCCCGGGAGCAAAAAGAGGAGTTGCCGGGCGTTGTCGTACAAAGGGGGCGTGCGCAACATCAACAGAGCCACTGGCAACGCGTACCACAGGCCGAAGACGAACCGGGCCTGGCCCAATTCGGATGTGCGCCACAAGGCCCATAACCCCAAAAAAGCCAGGAGCAAGGCCGGCTCCGTGGTCTGGATGAGGTGCAACCAGGGCACGTACCAAAAGGGCAGTTGGTCTGCCGGGTACATCTGTCCCGCGAACAACACCCCTTTCCCCATCCACAAAAACTTGCTAGACAGCCGTAAGGACAACCCGTAAATGAACATGGTGCGGCTCGGTGAAAAGGGCCAGAGGGAAGGGTATGTCGAATGATGCACCACCAGGGCAAACCCGGCCAAGGCCATCAGGGGCAGGAACGCGCGCCATCGGGAGCGTTTCCAGAGCCACGCGCCCCCCATCACCGCCACCCACCAACCCGAAATACGGATACTGACGCTCAATCCCAAAGCCAACACTGCGGCCCAAAAGGCCGGCAATGCTATGCTGGCACGCAACCACTGAAGGCGAGGGCCTATCTCCTTTTTCCACCAGGTCCGCCATGTGGAAGGCCCCTCCGAAAGTCCAACCCACAACCCCGATAACAAGAGAAAACCTACCCCACCCAAGGCGACGGAAAGGAGGCGGTGGACGTGCATCAGTTCAGCGGTCCACGGCGTCAGAAGGGCTGGTCGCCACCAACGCCAGTATCCCCAGGCCAGCGCCACACTCACCCCAAGCACAAAGGGGAGACCGACAAGCCAACGCCGCACCAGGTTCCCAAGAGGGGCGCGTCCTAACCGGAATTGCGACTCCACAGGAGGCGGCGAGAGGAAGGCTGCTCTTTCCAACCAGGCATCGGCAAAACGCAGAACCCAATACAGGCTCACCAGCATCATGCTCCAGGCGCTGGTGTCCTTCAAATTGATGAAGCCGTGGCCCCACAGGAGGGGCTGGGTGGCAAAGAGGAGAGTACCGACCAGGGCCGCTTCGCGAGAAAACCAACGGCGCAATAGCAGGTACAAAGCCGCGGTCCCCACCCAGAAAAACGCAAAAGCCACCCCATGCACCGCATCCACGATGTGGAGGAAGGGCAACAGGCGATGCACCAGCACCGCCAGCACCCAGGGCCAGACGCCGTAAAACTCCAGCACCGGCACGGGATACCGAACACCGGGCCAGGCGCCCGTATGGATGAAGGTTTCCCAGGCCTGGAGCACGTTGCGGGCATAGGCCAGCATGGAAGCGTCGTCCCAGGCCTCGCCGTAGTGGGTGAAAAGCAAGAGGCCCACCAGCCCCTGGGCCAACCAAAGGCCCAACAACCACCAACGCCTGACAAAGGTGCGCATGGTTTCCGTCCGAAGGGAAAGGCCCGCCGTTTTCACGTAGGCCGCGGGCATTCGGATTTGGGCGAGAGGCCAGACGCTTTCCAGGCCCCTTCAGCCCGCGGATGGGGCTTTTTCCGAAGCCACCAGGCGTAAAAAGCGACGTTTCCCTACTTGAAGTACTCCGGGGCCGGGCAGGGTGGTCTGGAACCCCTCCAGAACCCGACCGTTGAAGCGCACCGCGCGTTGTTCGATCATGCGGCGGGCTTCGCTTTTGCTCTTCACCAGCCCTGCATCCACCAGCAAGTCCACCAGGGGTTGGTCGGGCCGGTAAGGGTATTCGGGCATCTCCTCGGGCAGGTCCCGCTTCTGGAACACCCGCACGAAGTGCTCTTCGGCCCGCCGCGCGGCCTCCGGTCCGAAGAGCATGTCCACGATTTCCCGCGCGATGCGCATCTTCAAATCTCGCGGGTGCAGGCGGCCGGCTTCCAGGTCGGCCTCCAGGCGGGCGATTTCCTCGGGCGTCCAGCGGGTGAGCAGGCGCATGTAGGTGCCCATGACCTGGTCGGGCAGGCTCATGAGTTTGCCGTACATGTCCTCGGGGGTGGTCTCCAGGGGGATGTGATTCCCCAGGGACTTGCTCATCTTGCGCACCCCGTCGGTACCGGGGAGCAGGGGGAGCAAGATGCCAATTTGCGGCTTCTGGCCGTGGGCTTCCTGAAGTTTCCGCCCGGCCACGATGATGTTGAACATCTGGTCCGTGCCGCCGATTTGCACGTCGGCCTTGAGGGCCACCGCGTCGTAGCCCTGCATCAGGGGGTAGAAGAACTCGTGCAGGAAGATGGGGTCGCCTTTGTCGTAACGCTTGCGGAAGGTCTCCCGGGCCAGGAACTGCTGCACCGTGAAATGGGAAGCCAGATGAATCAGATCGCCGAACTTCAACTCGCCCAGCCAGCGGTGGTTGTAATCGATGACGGTCTTCTCCGGGTCCAGGATGCGGAAGGCCTGGTCCGTGTAGGTCTTCGCGTTGGCCATGACCTCGTCGAAACTCATCAAGCGTCGCGCCTTTTCCTTGTCGCTGGGGTCGCCGATGAGGCTGGTGAAGGAGCCGATGAGGAAAATCGCGGTATGACCCAGTTCCTGGAACTGGCGCAACTTGCGCATGGGCACCACGTGGCCCAGGTGCAGATCCGAGGTGCGGGGGTCCACGCCCAGGTACACCCGCAAGGGCCGGCCGGTGCGCTGCGATTCCTCCAGGCGTTCCCGCAGTTCCCGTTCCATGGCGCGGCGCAGGTCCTCGTCGCCGTATTCGGTGCCCTGCATCAAGTAGGCCACCTGTTGGTCCAGGGTCATGCTCGAGACCGAGGCATGGGATTGGGTCATGACCGTCGTCCTCCATCAAGGGTTCGGCCCTTCATTGTACCCAAAAAGCCCCAAAACCGGGGCTTCTTCGATTACAATAGCCTTTGATTGCAGCATCTCCACTGTTTTTTGGAGGGAGCCATGGGAACGCTCCTGGTACGTCATGCCTCGTTGCTCGTCACCATGGACGACGAAGGTCGGGAAATCCCTGACGGTGGTTTGTTTATCCGGGATGGATTCATCGAGCAAGTCGGCCCCACATCGCAACTTCCGCCCACCGCGGACGAAATCCTGGACCTGGACGGCTATCTGGTCGCGCCGGGTCTCATCAATACCCACCATCACTTCTATCAAACCCTGACTCGCGTCGTGCCCGGCGCGCAAAACGCCAACCTCTTTCAATGGCTCAAGACCCTGTACCCCATCTGGGCCCGCATGACGCCCGAGCACATTCGGGTCTCGACCCAACTGGCCCTGGCCGAACTGGCCCTTTCCGGCTGTACCACCGCGTTCGATCACCTCTATCTTTTCCCCAACGGCTCCCGGCTGGACGACGAAATCGAAGCCGCGCAAACCGTGGGCCTGCGCCTGCACGCATCCCGGGGCTCCATGAGCCTGGGGGAAAGCAAGGGGGGCCTGCCGCCCGACAGTGTGGTGGAAGACGAGGACTTCATCCTGCGGGATACGCAACGGCTCATCGAAACCTACCACGACCCCAACCCCGGCTCCTTTTTGCAAATCGTGGTGGCCCCCTGTTCGCCTTTCAGCGTAACCCCGGACCTGATGAAAGAAGCCGCGGCATTGGCCCGTTCCTACGGGGTGCGCCTGCACACCCACCTGGCGGAAACCGAAGACGAAGAGGTGTACTGCCAGGAACGCTTCGGGATGCGGCCGGTGGCGTATATGGAAACCCTGGGCTGGATAGGCCCCGATGTGTGGTTCGCCCATTCGGTGCATGTGAATCCGGCGGAAATCGCGCTGTACGCGCGGCACCAGGTGGGCGTGGCCCACTGTCCCACTTCCAACATGCGCCTGGCCTCGGGCATTGCGCCCATCGCGGAGATGCTCACTGCGGGGGTGCCCGTGGGCCTGGGTGTGGACGGCTCGGCCAGCAACGACAGTTCCCACATGCTGGCCGAAGTGCGCCAGGCCATGCTGGTGGCCCGGGTGCGGGCCGGTCTGCTGGGTGCCTCCCGCAGCGACCCCAACGCGCCGGCCCTGATGACCGCGCGGCAGGCCCTGGAACTGGCCACCCGGGGCGGCGCGCGGGTCCTGGGCCGCTCGGATATCGGCTCCTTGGAGCCGGGCAAGGCCGCGGACTTCTTCGCGGTGCGCCTGGAACGCCTGGAATACGCCGGTGCCCTCCACGACCCCGTGGCCGCGCTGGTCTTTTGTTCCCCGGTTCGCGTCGATTACACCGTGGTCGGGGGACGCATGGTGGTTCGGGAAGGCAAACTGGTCTCCCTGGACGAAGCATCTCTGGTGCGCCGTCATAACCAACTGGCGCGACAACTCATCGACAACTCGTGAAAACCGGGTGGCCCCGGCCACGGGACGCCATGACCAGTAACATCCGTTCGCACGCCCATTTCGGTATCTCACAGGGGCAATGTGGATGATGTCCATCTTGAACGAAACTCAACTTTGGGAAAAGATTTACCCTCTGTGGCTCCAAAAGGCCACAGAGCATTACATTCTGTACGTGCTGGACCAGAACCAATGGGAAGAGGCTCTGCAGCGCTTCTATCGGGCCTTGCAGCAAGCCGTACGGCTGGGCGATTTGTCCCCTATACAGCAGGTGGCGAAGGACTGGATGGAGAACGGCACCCCCTTCTGGCGGTACGAACGCACCCTGGTGGTCACCCCGTTGGTGTCCACGCTGGTCCAACTCCTCACTCA
Organism: Anaerolineales bacterium; assembly: GCA_026996855.1. Classification (GTDB taxonomy): domain Bacteria; phylum Chloroflexota; class Anaerolineae; order Anaerolineales; family DRMV01; genus S139-71. The sequence continues at coordinate 19,026 of JALWJZ010000119.1, read as the reverse complement.
TCTGTTCCTGGAACACGTGCCCCAACACCGTCGTCCGGAAATGCTGCCCTGGTGGAAACAGGCCCTGGCCCTGGTCGTCTGGACGGCCGAAACCGAACTCCAGATTCGTTTTCATGACCTGGAAGAGCAACGGCGACACCTGGCCCGCATGGAACAACTCAAGTCCGGTTTCGTCGTGGTGGTGGGGCACGAACTGCGCACCCCCCTGACCGTGGTGGACGGCTATCTGCAAATGCTCAACAACCTGGCGGAACAGGACGCCGTCATCCCCTCCCACGAACTGCGCCACATTGCCGCGGGTATGCAACGGGGGATTCACCGGTTGCGGGAGCTCATCGACGCGGTGCTGGACCTGGTGTATGTGGAAAGCGGCCAGGTGGCCCAACACCCTCAACCCATCTGGCTGCATCGCCTGGTGTATCGCGTGGTGGAGGAACACCTGCCCATGGCCCAACAGCGTCGCATCACCTTGAAGATGGAACCCGAACCGCCACCCAAAGCCCTGATCATGGGCGACCCCGAATACCTGACCAAGGCCCTGCACCACCTTCTGGACAACGCCCTCAAATTCACCCCCGACGGCGGACGGGTGACGGTACGCATGTTGGTAGACACCCCATCCAACGAGGTGGAAATCCAGGTACAGGATACGGGCATCGGTGTTCCCCTGGAGGCACAACAGCACATCTTCGACCGTTTCGTCCGCCTGGGCGACCCGGACACGTATTCCAGTCCCCGCCAGCAATTCAAGGGAGGTGGTACGGGTTTGGGGCTGGCCATCGTCAAAGGCGTGGTACAGGCCCACGGCGGTCACGTTTGGGTGGAATCCGAAGGCTACGACGAACAACGCTTCCCCGGGGCGACCTTTTACGTGCGACTTCCCCTGGCTTCCGAGCGCGAAGCCCTGGCGCCACCTCTGTCGCGCCCGAAACCCGCTTCCCAAGGCCCATGACCCCCATCCCCTTTTGTGTCACCAGCCTTTTTCTATGACCCCATCACTTCTAAACTTCTAAAGTAAGGAGAAACATCGTATGAGGCGAGCACAGCGAATAGCCCACCTGCGTCCTTACTTTTTTGCTCAGGTCGGCGCCCGCATTCGAGAACTCCAGGCCCAGGGGGTGCGGGTGCTCCGCATGGACATTGGCGCGCCGGACGGTCCACCGCCTCCGTTCGTGATCGAAACCCTGATTCGTCGCGCGCAGGAACCCAACGTGCATGCGTATTCGCCCTATGGAGGCATTCCCGAATATCGCGAAGCCTGGGCCCAGTACTATCGACAGCGCTTTGGCGTTCATTTGGACCCGCAACGGGAGGTCCTGGGGCTCATCGGCTCCAAAGAAGGCATCTTTCACCTGACCCAGGCTCTGGTGGACCCCGGCGACGTGGTGCTGATTCCCGACCCCGGCTACCTTACCTATACGGGCGCGGCCCGTATCGCCGGCGCGGAAATCTACTTCCTTCCTTTGAAGGAGGAGCACGACTTCTTCCCCGACCTGGATGCCATCCCGGAAGAGGTGGCCCGGCGCGCCCGAATTCTCTGGCTCAATTACCCTAACAACCCCACAGGCGCCGCGGCCACCCGGGAACAGTTGCAACGGGCCCTGGAGTTCGCCCGAAGGTACGACGTGCTGGTAGCCCACGATGCCCCTTACGTGGACGTGACCCTGGAGCCGGACGTGCGTCCCCTCAGCATTCTGGAACTTCCGGGGAGCCGGGAGGTAGCCGTGGAATTCAACAGCCTTTCCAAGCGGGCCAACATGGCCGGCTGGCGGCTGGGTGCGGCCCTGGGCAACGAAGCGGCCATCCAGGCCCTGCATACGTACAAATCCCAGGTGGATTCGTCCCATTTCCGTCCGATGATGGAAGCCGGCGCGGTGGCCCTGACGGACCCCCGCATGGAGGCCTGGTTGGAGCAGCGAAACGCGGTGTACCGCCAACGCCGGGATTTGATTCTGGCCCATCTTCCCCAACTGAACATGACGGCTCGGCTACCGGTCGCAGGCATGTACGTGTGGGCGCGCCTCCCCCAGGGCTGGGACAGCATGACCTACGCCCGTCGCCTGCTGGAAGAAGCGGGGGTGAGCATCACACCCGGCGTGGTCTTCGGCCCCCACGGGGAAGGCTACGTGCGCATTTCCCTGGGAACGGCCACGGAAATCGTGGAAGAAGCGCTAAATCGGATGGTCCAATGGTGGCGGTCTTGTGTATGATGGTAAACAGGTCGCCGATGCTCGAACTCCGATTGTGTGGGAGGGTCGCCCATGGCCGTGCGCGAGATTTTAATCCATCCCCATCCCATGCTCCGCACCAAAGCCGAGGAGGTCATGGACTTTGGGGCCGAACTGCAAACACTGATTGACGACATGTTCGAAACCATGCGAGCAGCCTCGGGGGTGGGCCTGGCCGCGCCGCAAGTCAACGTGCCCTTACGGGTACTGGTGGTGGAATACGCCCAGGACGACGCAGCCCGGCCGGAACGCTACGCGTTGGTCAACCCTAAACTGGTGTACGTCTCGCCCGAAACGGAAATCGGCACCGAAGGGTGCCTTTCCATTCCTGGCATCTTTGGCGAAGTCATTCGCCCTCGTTCCATTATCGTCCGGGGACAGGACCGTTACGGAAACCCCGTGACCATCCGGGCCCACGGCTGGCTGGCCCGCATCTTCCAGCACGAAATCGACCACCTGAACGGCGTGCTCTTCATCGACAAAGCCGTGCGCACCTGGCGGGAAGAAGTCATCCCCGTGGCCGAGGGAGTCGGCTAATGGCGCTTTTGCACGTTCCTTTATTTGCACCTTCAAAAACATGAGCAACGGTTTGGGCCGTTGCTCTTTCTTTTTCCCGGCAACGCGAGGTTTTCTTCCCGCCAACGGGAACAAACGCAATCGCCCCACAGGCATACGCCTTGCGCCACCCCCCTTCAGGCGCGAAAATGCCCCCGCATGGGCGGCCGAATCTCTTCCACCGTGATGAAGGCTTTGTCGTCTACGGATTTGGCGATTTCCAGCACTTCATTCACCTGTTTCCGAGGTACGGCGCATTCCAACACGCCCACGGTACCTTGCAGGCCCCGGCCTGCCAGTTCGGTGACGGCAAAGCCTGCGGCTCGCAGGGCTTCGGCCATGCGGTGGGATTTGTTGGGACTGACGATGCGGACGTAACTGTACCCTAAGGCCATGCGCCCCTCCAGCCACATTCCCAGCACGGTACCGGTGGCGTACCCCGCGGCATAGGCCAGAATTTCCCACAGGGTCTGGGAGTTGACGATGACCTCCCGCACCGCGATGACGAAGATGAGGGACTGGCCGAAACTCATCGCCCAGGCCAGGAGCCGATAGCCCCGAAACACCACCAGGGTGCGCAGGGTACCCAGGGAAACGTCCACCAGCCGCAAGGCAAAGATGAACAGCACGGAATACAACAACTCGGTATTCATGGCTGCCTCGTGAAAAGGGGCCGGTGGGTTGCGCCCTCCGGCCCCTGCATCCAGGTCATTCGTACTTCTTGAACACCGTTACCGCGTTGTGGCCGCCGAAGCCAAAGGCGTTGTTCATGGCCACCCGCACGGGCATTTCCCGGGCCTGGTTGGGGACGTAATCCAAATCGCATTCCGGGTCGGGCGTGGTGTAGTTGATGGTGGGCGGAACCACTCCGTTTTGAATGGCCAGCACACAGAACAGGGCTTCCAGCGCGCCGGTGGCGCCCATCATGTGCCCGGTCATGGATTTGGTGGAGGATACGGGGATGCGATACGCGTGCTGGCCAAACAGGGCCTTGATGGCCCGGGTTTCGGCCACGTCGTTGAGTTCGGTGCCAGTACCGTGGGCGTTGATGTAGTCCACGTCTTCGGGACGAAGCCCGGCGCTTTCCAGGGCCCGCTGCATGGCCAACCGGGCGCCTTTGCCTTCTTCGTGGGGTGCGGTGATGTGGTACGCGTCCGAAGAGGAGCCGTATCCGGCCAGTTCGGCCAGGATGTTCGCGCCCCGGGCCCGGGCGTGTTCCTCGCTTTCCAGCACCAACACCGCGGACCCCTCGGACATGACGAAACCGTCTCGGTTTTTGTCGAAAGGTCGGGGCGCGTCCCGGCGGTCCGGGCCGCCTCTGGCCATGGCGCCCACCCGGGAGAAGGCCACCACCGCTACCTTGCAAATGGTGGCATCCGAGGCGCCGGCCAGCGCCACGTCGGCCACACCGGCTCGAATCAGATTCCAGGCCGTGCCCAGCGCGTCGTTGCCCGAGGCGCAGGCCGAAGCCACGGAAAGGGCCGGACCCTGCAACCCCATGTGAATGCTCACCACCCCGGAAGCGCCGTTGGGCATGAGTTGGGGAATGACGAAGGCCCCCACCTTGCGTATGCCCTCGTTGTACAGCAAAAGGGTGTTCTTCTCCAGCACGTCGATGCCACCAATGGCCGACGAAATGACCACAGCCACCCGAGTGGGGTCTTCCTTGGAAAGGTCCAGACCCGCGTGCTGCACCGCTTCTTGCGCGGCCGCCAGGGCGAACTGCTCGAAACGACTGTACCGCCGCGCCCAGCGGGGCGACATGTACTTGGTGGGGTCGAAGTTCTTGACCTCCCCGGCGATTTGCACGTCCAGGTCCGACGCATCGAACAGGGTAATAGGGCCAATCCCGGTTTCGCCCCGAAGGGCTTTCTCCCACGTTTCTTGCACATTGTGGCCCAGGGCATTGACGGTGCCCAGGCCCGTCACCACCACACGGCGCGTCATAAGTCTTCCTCCTTTGCTTTTGGACTGGGGTATCTCGGCGCCGCCCGGCAAAACAAAAAACCTTGCGACCTTCCGTCGTTCAAAGCAGGCCCTTATCCCATCCAGAAAGTCGTCGGGCTTTCCACATACGCCAGCGGACCCGCCATCTTTGCAGGGGGGTCCGTACACCGCCGGTGAGCACCAGCACCACCGGTTCGGGCCAGGCGCGTCCCTGAACCGCCCACGCGGCCCATACCAGGGCGGTTTCCGGTTGTAAATACAACCCCGTACGCAAGAAAATGTCGCGGCTTCGGGACCAATCCTCCTCGTCCACCGCGACGAAATGCCCCTGGCTCCAGGCCACCAGTTGCAAGAGCAAGTCGCCCCACCAGGGGAAGCGTCGCCCAGCCTCCGGCGTGGGTACCGGCGCTTCCTCCCGTACCCACAGGTGGGTCTCCCGGCCGCCCCGGCTCAACGCCCACATCCCGGCCCGGGCCAGCGGCTCCACCCCCACCAGCATGGGCATGGTCTGAATGACGCCGGCCTGAAGCAGAGCCACGAAGCCCCGGCCGATGCCCAAGAGCAACCCGCCCTGGCCCACCGGTGCCACCACCGTGCCCGGTGCCCGGCCCAGTTGGGCCACCACCTCGTAGGCGATGGTGGCGTAGGCGTCCAGGGCCAGGGGGTGGTAGGGGGTCAGCACCGGGTGGGCTTCCCGGTGCAGCGCGGTCATGGTTTCCCATATCGGTCCGGGGAAAAGATGAACACCGTCGCGGCGGGAATGTGCCCAGGGTTCCGTGGCCGGGGCCAGGGCTCGAACCTGCATCTTCGCGGCCCGGCCGTAGAGCCGCCAGGCCTGCAGGGTGTTGGGTGTGCCCAGGGTGAGCACCCGGTCCACCTGGCGCGCGCGGGCCCAGGCAAAGAGCAGGGCCGCGGCCCGGTCCTTCACCGAGCCGGAGGGGTTGGCGTCTTCCCGCTTCACGTACACCTGCCTTCCCCGCCCCTGTACGGGCTGCAAGGGCGTGCGCCCCTCGCCCAGGGAAAGGGGCGGCAGATGGGGCAGGGCGAAGGAAGCCCCATACCGCCAGATGCCCGGCGCTTCGTCGCGTTCCCCGTTGGGGTCGAAGCGAATGGGCCGGATACGGTCCAGAGGCCCGCCGCACACCCGGCAGGCGGGGTGCAACCAGTCGGCACCGTAGGTGCGCTGGCAGTTTCGGCAGCGCCACAGGGGCGTTTCCGCATCCGTCATCCGTATACGTCCGGGTTGGCGCAGTGACGCAGGGGTTTTCCTTCCAGGCCCAGGAGCAGGTTTTCACAAGCCAGCAGGGCCATGCGCTTGCGGGTTTCCCGGGCTGCGGAACCGATGTGGGGCGTAATCACGCAGTTGGGCAGCCGGTACAGGGGATGCTCCGGCGGCAGCGGTTCCGGGTCGGTCACGTCCAGCCCCGCGCCGGCAATCCAGCCCTCCCGCAAAGCCCGCACCAGCGCGTCGGTATCCACCACCTTGCCCCGGGCCATGTTGATGAGGTAGGCCGTGGACTTCATCCGGCGCAACTGGGCTTCGCCCATCATGCCCCGGGTTTCCGGGGTCAAAGGCACGTGCAGGGAAACCACGTCGCTTTCGGCCAGCAACGTCTCCAGGGACACCCGCCGCGCGCCCATCTCAGCTTCCACCTGCGGCTTGGGGGTGCGGCTGGTGTAAAGCACCTTCATGCCAAAGCCCAGCCCCCGCCGGGCCACGGCCTGGCCGATTTGGCCCATGCCCACGATGCCCAGGGTCTTGCCGTGCAGGTCGGCGCCCAGCCAGCCCGTGGGCGACCACATGCCCCATTTCCCGGCCCGGGCGTCTTCCACCGCCTGCACGATGTTACGGGCCACGGCCAGGATGAGCGCCCAGGTCAGGTCGGCCACGGCTTCGGTGAGGATGCCGGGCGTATGCCCCACCGGGATACCGCGACGGGTGCACGCGGCCAGGTCGATGTTGTCCACCCCCACCGCGTAGTTGCTGACCACCTTGAGCCGGGGCATTTGCGCCAGCAGGTCTTCGGTCACCGGGTCGCTCAACCAGGTAAGCAGCCCTTCCACCTGGGGGAAATAGGGCGCCAGCGAGGGGTCAATACCCGGCCGGTCCGCCGGCCCCACCACCACGCGCGTGTGCTCGTAGAGGGGCGCAATCCAGTCCTCCGGCATGGGATGGGCCACAATGACCAGGGGTTTTTCCTGCTTGGGCATGGGGGAACCTCCCACGAGATGGCGGTCTATAATGGCAGTCGGTGGTCGGCAGTCCGCAGTCGGTGCGTCGGCAGTCGGCCACCGGCCTCCATTATACTGAGAAGACCACACGCCAACCGGACGAGGGAAGTGCGTATGACCGCCAACGCCTCTCCTGACTGGGTCCTTTACGGCGCGTATGGATACACGGGGCGGCTCATCGTGGCCGAGGCGCTGCGCCTGGGGATGCGCCCCTTGCTGGCCGGGCGAAACGCCGCGGCTTTGCAGGCCCTGGCCGCGGAAACGGGCCTGCCCTATCAGGTGGCCCGCCTGGATCGGCCCGAGGAACTGGACGCCTTGTTGCAGGGAAAGCGGTTGGTATTGCACGTCGCGGGGCCCTTCGAACACACCGGCCCGCCCATGTGGGAAGCCTGCCTGCGCCAGGGCGTGCATTACCTGGACATCACCGGGGAAATTCCCGTGTTCGAGGCCCTGGCCCGCATGGACGACCGGGCGCGGCAGGCGGGCGTGGCCCTGCTCCCCGGCGTGGGCTTTGACGTGGTCCCTTCCGATGGCCTGGCCGCGCACCTTAAGGCCCGCCTGCCCACGGCCACCCATCTGGAACTGGTGATTTGCACCCGGCGGGCCCGCACGTCCCGGGGCACCCTGCGCACCATGCTCTGGAACCTGCACCGGCCCAGCGCGATTCGCCGGGAGGGTCGCATCGTGGACATCGAGCCCGGCGACCGGGCGCGCCGCCTGCGCTGGAATGGGTGGGAGCGGACGGTGTACCGGGTCCGCTGGGGCGACGTGAGCACCGCGTACCACACCACGGGCATCCCCAACATCCAGGTGTACATGTGCCTGCCCCCGGCCCTGGCCCGGTGGATGCCCCTCTGGAAGCGCATGGTGTGGTTGCTGCGAAAAGACGGGGTGCGCCGTTTGCTCATGGCCCTGACGCGGTTTTTGCCCCCCGGCCCCTCGGAAGCGGAGCGGGAGCGGGGCTGTGCCTACTTCCAGGGCCGGGCCTGGGACGACCGGGGTCGCGAAGTTTGCGCCCGCCTGGAAACGCCCGAAGGCTACACCCTCACGGCCCGGGCCGCGGTGCGCGCGGTGGCCCGCCTGCTGGCGGAGCCACCTCCTCCGGGTTTCTGGACCCCGGGCCGTCTCTTCGGCCCGGATTTCGTGCTGGGCATCGCGGGGGTGAAGGGGTATCTCCCCTGCCCGGAAGCGGGCTGAAGGCCCAACGCTTTTCGGAAAACGAAAACGGGGCGGATGCACCGCCCCGTTTCGCCGTTCCAAGCCTCGCAGATGTCAGGCCTTGGCTTCTTCGGCCAGGCTCTTCAGCCGGGCCAGGGTGAGGGACTTGGGCCGCTCGATGGGCAGCATCATGGCCCGGGCCCACACGCCGTGGGCGGTGATGCCCAAAGCCCGGCCGATGCCGAAGAGCACGGTGTAGAAGGTGGGTTCCACACCGAAGTGCTTTTGGAGCACACCGCTGATGGCGTCCACGTTGGGCCAGGGGTTGGCCGCCTTGCCGTGCTCTTGCAGCACCTGGGGGATGACCTTATAAGCCACCTGCACCAGGCGGAAGAAGTCGTCCTCGGGCAGGTACTTCTCGCCGAACTCGTAGAACGCGGTGTAGCGGGGGTCGGTGGCCCGCAGCACCGCGTGGCCGTAACCGGGGATGACCTGGCCCGCGTTCAGGGTCTCCCAGGCGAACTCGGTGAGTTGCTCTTCCGTGGGCACCCCGCCGTAGCGCTCATACGCCTCGGCCAGCCACTTGAGCGCGTTCTGGTTGGCCAGGCCGTGCAGCGGGCCGGCCAGCGCGTTCATGGCCGCGGAGAAGGCGTAGTACAGGTCCGAAAGGGTGGAGCCCACCAGGTGCGCGGTGTGCGCGCTGGCGTTGCCCAACTCGTGGTCCGAGTGGAGGATGAAGTACAGCCGGGAGAGTTCCTGGTAGCGCTCGTCGTTGATGCCCATCATGTGGGCGAAGTTGGCGCCCCAGTCCAGGTCGTCTCGGGGCGGGATGTAAGAGCCGTCGCCGTAGAGGTAGCGATAAATGAACGCGGCCACCACGGGCAGCCGCGCGGTGAGCGCGATGGCGTCCTCCAGCGCGGCCTCCCAGTGCTGGGTGCGGGGTAGGCCCTCCTTGTAACGCTTGGTGAATACGCTCTCCTTCTGCAAGGCCAGCACGGCCATGGAGAACAGGGTCATGGGGTGGGTGTCTTTGGGCATGCTCTCGATGGTGGCCTTCACCCAGTCCGGCAGGTCCATGTGGGCCTTCCAGGCCTCCTCCACGCTCAGGGCTTCCTCCTTCGTGGGCAAATCGCCGGTGAAGAGCAGCCAGTACAGGCCACCCACGTAAGGCATGGTGGCGCCTGGCGGCTTGGGCAGGGCCTCCAGCACCTCGGGAATGGTGTAACCCCGGAAGTGAATGCCCTTGTAGGGGTCTACGTAGGAAATGTCGGACAGGAGCACCTTCAGGCCCCGCATACCGCGGAACAGGTGGTTCACCGTCACGTGGTCAATGACCGCGTCCTTGTACTCGGCCCGGAGGGCTTGGGCCTCTTCACGCCACTGGGGGATTTTCTGGCTCAAACGCTCTCGCAGCAACATGGTTCCTTACCTCCTTGGTGAAACGCGTGCATTTTCCAAAACGAACATGGAAAAGCGTCTCGGCGCCGGGCCACCGAGGAGGCGACCCGGCCCGAGGCCCGAGGGTTTTACAGATACGGCTCCAGTTTGGCGATGTTGGCCTTTACGTGCTCGGCCGACTTCTTGAGCGCGGCCATCTCTTCTTCGTTCAGGTCGTACTCGATGATTTTCTCCACACCCTGGCGACCCAGTTGCACGGGCACGCCGAAGTAGATGTCGTGCAGGCCGTATTCGCCGTTCACGTACGCGGAAGCGGGCACGATGAGGTGCTTGTCCTTCAGGATGGCCTCCACCATCTGGGCCAGGGCCGCGGAAGGCGCGTAGAACGCGCTGCCCGTCTTGAGCAGGGAGACGATTTCCCCGCCGCCCTTGCGGGTGCGCTCCACGATGGCCGCCAGCCGGTCGGGGGGCAGAATCTTGTTCAGGGGCACACCCGCCACGTTGGAATGCCGGGTCAGGGGCACCATGCTATCGCCATGGCCGCCCAATACGTAGCAGTGCACGTTTTCCACGCTCACGCCCAGTTCCATGGCCACGAAGGCCCGCATCCGGGCCGAGTCCAAAATGCCGGCCTGGCCCACCACCCGATGGTGGGGCAACCCCGTGACCTTCCAGGTCAGGTAGGTCATCACGTCCAGGGGGTTGGTCAATACGATGAAAATCGCGTCGGGCGAATGCTCCAGGGCCTTCAGGGCCACCTCTTTCACGATTTTGGCGTTGGCATGGAGCAGGTCATCCCGGGACATGCCGGGTTTGCGGGGCAGGCCCGCAGTGATGATGACGATGTCCGAATTCGCGGTGTCCTTGTAGTCGTTGGTACCCACGATGTGTACATCGCTTCCGATGATGGGCATGGCTTCCAAAAGGTCCAGCCCTTTGCCTTGGGGCATGCCTTCCACGATGTCCACCATCACGATGTCGGCCAGTTCCATCGCGGCCAGCCAGTGGGCCGTAGTCGAGCCGGTCATACCAGCACCAATGATGGTTACCTTCGGTCGAGCCATGATAGACCTCCTGTTGAGGGTTTCAAAAGAAAAGGGAAGGGCCAAAAGCCCTTCCCTCGGGTTTCATTACGAAGCGGACGTCGCTACCTGAAGTTGCGCCTTCCCCTCCATTTCGCTCTGGTTGCTGAGGAAATGGCGGGCTTCAATCGCTGCGGCCGCGCCCATGCCCGCGGAAGTGATGACCTGGCGATAGACGGGGTCGGCCACTTCGCCCGCGGCGAATACCCCGGGTACACTGGTCTTCACCCAGCCCTCGACGATTTTGATGTATCCTCGTTCGTCCAGTTCCAACTGGCCTTTGACCAGGTCTGTGTTGGGAATATGCCCGATGAAGATGAACACGCCGTCGATGGGCATTTCCCGTTCTTCTCCGGTCTTCACGTTGCGTAGGCGCACCGCCTTGACTGCATCGTCACCCAGGATTTCGGTCACCACCGTATCCCAGATGAAGTCGATTTTGGGATGGGCAAAGGCCTTCTTTTGCAGGAAAGGCTGAGCGCGCAATTGATCCCGGCGGTGCACGATGGTGACCTTTTCCGCGTACCGGGTGAGGAAAAGGGCCTCTTCCACCGCGCTGTCGCCGCCCCCCACCACGATGACCTTCTTGTCTTTGAAGAACCACCCATCGCAGGTGGCACAGTAAGAAACGCCTCGCCCGGTGAATTCCTGTTCGCCCGGCACCTCCAGTTTGCGGGGAGAGGCACCGGTAGCAATGATGAGCGCGTCCGCGGTGTAGGTCATGCCATAGGTTTTGACCACGAAGGGATGCTGACTCAAATCCACCTCCGTGGCCACGTCCATGACGAAACGGGCCCCAAAGCGCTCCGCCTGTTTCTTGAAGCGCTCGATGAGTTCCTGGGCCGCGATACCTTCGGGAAAACCGGGATAGTTCTCGATGCTTTCAGTCAGGGCAACCTGGCCGCCCAGGTCCATACCGGTCAGTACCAGGGGGGAAAGTTCGTCCCGGGCTGCATACAGGGCCGCGGTCATGCCTGCCGGCCCCGAACCGATGATCAGAACCTTGGCATGTTCCTGGGCCGTGTCACCCGCACCGGTGCTCAAAACGCCGCCAATTTTCAGTTCCATTGCATCGCCTCCTGGGAATAAGGTTGAACACACTTTACTCAGTGTATGCCAACCACCCGAAAAATCAAGTTCCGGCGCGGGCCTGTTTCTTCTCTATTTTAGGACGAAACCGGAAGGACCCCGCATCCAACGGCGTGACGTTTCTCACTTTTCACAAGGGCCGTCCAATCTCGCTGCGCTTTTCCAAAAAGGCCCTCAAGCCCGACGACGCCCACCTTTCAAGGTGGCCTGGAGGGCCTTGAGTTCCTCCCAGCGTCCCTCCGCGGCCAGTTTGGCCTGTTCGGCCCAGGTCTCCGGGTTGGTGATGCGGGCCACACCAGCCCTGTCCAGAATGGCCTGCAGTTCTTCCGGTGTGTGGCTGGCCAGGTCCCGGTAGGTCAGGATGCCCGCTTCGTTCAACACCCGCTCCATCACCGGGCCGATGCCCTCGATGACTTTCAGGTCGTCCCGGGATGGGGCCTCTGGCTCGGACGCAGGGGGTTCGGGTTCCCGGTGGGCCTCCATTTGCGGGGCCTGGCTTTGTTTGGCCTTTTCCGAGAGATAGACAATCAAAGCCAGAATGAGCAGGAGTGTCAATCCCACCGCAGAACCCAACATCCACAACATCGTTCGTAACATCATCGAAACCCTCCTTTTGGACGCATGCTTGGAGCAACCAAGACAGTGTTCCGTTCTTGCTTTCGTCGGAAAAAGTATAGCATAGGGCGGGCCGCTTCCTTTTGGTACACTGAGGGCGAAGGGCCAGCCGAATGGCCGACCGTTGATTACCGCTTCAGACTACCAACGTAAGGGGAGGGAGGTGATGCGCGCTTTGTGGTTGGAAGACCGAAAACTGACCTTTCGCACCGACGTGCCCCAACCCACGCCCGGGCCCGGCGAGGCTCTGATTCGGGTGCGCCTGGCCGGCATCTGCGGCACGGACCTGGAAATGGTGCGGGGCTATTATCCCTTTCGGGGGATTTTGGGCCATGAATTCGTGGGCGAAGTGGTCGAAGCCCCCGACGCCCCCGAATGGGTGGGCCGGCGGGTGGTGGGCGAAATCAACCTGGCGTGCGGCGAGTGCGACATGTGCCGCCGCGGCCTTTCCCGCCACTGCCGCAACCGCACGGTGCTGGGCATCCTGGGCAAGGACGGTGCCTTCGCCGAGTATCTGACCCTGCCCCTGGAAAACCTGCATCCCGTGCCCGATGCCATCCCCGACCAGGTGGCCGTGTTCACCGAACCCCTGGCCGCGGCCCTGGAAATCCTGGAGCAGGTGCATCTGCGGCCCACGGACCGGGTGCTGGTGGTGGGCGCGGGGCGACTGGGCCAACTCATCGTGCGGGTGCTGCGGCTGACCGCCGCGTCCGTGGACGTGGTGGTACGCCGGGAAAAACAGCGGGCCTTGCTGGCTCCCCTGGGGGTGGGCCTGCTCCCGCCGGACGCGGTGCCCACCGGGGTGTACGACGTGGTGGTGGAGGCCACGGGCAACCCCCAGGGCTTCCACCTGGCCCGGCAGGCCTTGCGGCCCCGAGGTACCTTCGTGCTCAAGAGCACCTACGCGGGCACCCTGGAGGTGGATTTCTCCCGCATCGTGGTGGACGAGCAAACCCTGGTGGGCTCCCGGTGCGGCCCCTTCGACGCCGCGCTGCGGGTGTGGGAGCGGGGCCTGGTGGACCCGCGCGACCTCATCGAAGCCATGTACCCCCTGGAAGAAGGCGTGCAGGCCTTCCAGCACGCGGCCCGGCCCGGGGTGCTCAAAGTGCTGTTGAAGCCTTAGGGAATCAGCGGATGAGCGGATTTGCGGAGGGGCGGGTAGGGGCGCACGGCCGTGCGTCCCTGTTTTCGGAGTGCGGCGCCTGGGCGCCGTTTTGGGGAGCGATAAGGCGGATGAGCGGATTTGCGAATTTGCGAATCAGCGGATGAGCGGATGATTGGTTATAATTCAAAAAACACCAGCCCCAAAATCGCGCTCGATGACTTGCAGGAGGCACGTTGACCTCGCGGTGTGGGGAGGTGCCGGAGCCGGACGCCTCCCCGGGCCCAACCCCGCCGGAGGACCCGAATGGAGCCGAGCCCCGCCCACCAAACCCTCCGCCAGACCCTGGCCTGGCTGCTCAAGGGCCTGGCCGCGGCGGCCATCCCTGCCGCGGGGCTGACCGCGGCCCGCGACATCACCGTGCACGGCTCGGTCAGCCAGAGCATCCTCATCACCGGGGACCACGCCACCGTGATTGTGGAAGCCGGGGCCCCGGTGGAGGAAAAGAGCGAGGAAAGCCCCGAACAGGAGGCCCTGCGGATTCTGGCCGTCATGGCCGCGCCCGTGGCCCCCGGCCCGGGAATGAAGACCGCGGCCGAATCCCTGGACCTGACCGCGGAGTGGTTCCGTCTGACCGACAAAGTGCGGCGCAGTAACGCGGCCATTGCCCTGCGCCGTCTGGCCCCGCCCACCCTGAAGGCCCTGCGCCTCGCCCTCTCCTCCCTGGCCCGGCGCACCCGGCAGTATCCCCACGTCCTGCACTTCAGCGGCCACGCCGCCGCGGGCCGGCTGCTGTTCGAGGACGAACTGGGCCGCGGGCATTGGGTTTCTGTCGAGGAACTGCTGGCCGAATGGCCCGAAGATGCGCCCCCTCTGGACCTGGTGGTGCTCAACGCCTGCCAGACCGCGGACGAGACCCGTTCCCTGGCCCGCCTGCTGGTGGAAAAAGGCCTGACGAAGGCCGCGGTGGGCCACCCCCGGCCTGTGCTGGACGAAGAGGCCATTGCCTTTGCCGCCCGCCTGTACGAGGAACTGGCCCACGGCTTCTCCCTGAGCCAGGCCCTGAAACGAGCCCAACGCCATGTGACCACCCACCCGGTGGTGCTGGAAGGCGACGGAAGCCTGCGCTTTCCCGCGCGACAGGGGAAGCCTCACGTGGACGACGGACTCCCGCCGGGGAATCTGCCCTCACGAGCCGCGGAAAAACCCTTCTTCGGCCGCGGAAAAGAACTGGTGGACCTGGCCGAAATCCTGGCCCGGGTGGATAAAGGCGCGCATGTCGTGGTCATCACCGGGCATCCGGGCATCGGTAAATCCACTCTGGCGCTGGAAGCCGCGTACCGCAACGCCTGGCGCTTCCGCGGGGGCGCGGTCTACGCTAGCGCCCGCGGGGAGAGGGGCCGGGCCACCGCCCGGGAACTGCTCGCGGCCCTGCTGGCCGCGCTGAACCTGAGCCCCGCGCAGGCCGATGTGGAGGCCCTGGGCCAGGCCCTGCTGACCTATGCTGCAGAAAACCCCGTGCTCCTGGTGCTGGACAACCTGGAAACCCTGGACCCGCCAGAACTCGCCCGCCTGGCCCGCATCCTGGAGCGCCTGCCGCGCGGCAGCGCCGCGCTGGTCACCCTGCGGCCGCCCGTGCCCGCGCTGGAAATGCTTCCCAACGCCGCGCCCTACCCCCTGCACCGGGGGCTGGAGACCGAAGACGCGACCCGTTACGCCCTGTACCTGGCCCAAACGCGGCAGGTCAGGTTGACGTGGCCTGAGGCCCAGGGCCTGGCCCAGGCGGTGGGCGGCCACCCCCGACTGGTGGAACTGGCCTTGGCCCGCACCCGCACCCGGCCTTTGCGGGCTTTGCTGCACGACCTGCGACGTCGTGGGCGGGCGTACCAGGACCTCCTGAATTACCTGATGGCCGAAGTGGTGGCCGGCCTGCCCGAGGAAGGAAGAATGGCCCTGCGCGTCCTGCCTCTGTTCCCCGCGGGCTGGGCACCCGACGAGGCCCTACGCGCCGCGGCCCATCCCGGCGACCCCGACCTCCTGCGGGAGGCCGCGCTGGCCGACTTCGACCCGCGGCGCCAGGCCTGGGTCTGGCACGCCACCGTGCCGGAGTACGCGCAACACCACCTGCCTTTGAGCAACGAAGAACGGGCCGCGCGGCTGGCCGCGACCCTGCCTGCCTGGACCCAATGGCTGCGCGACCTGCCCCCGGTCCCATCGGTGCGGGAACCGCATCTGCTGGCCGTCTGGCCCAACCTGGAACCGGTGCTGGCCCACCTGGGGGATGTGGCCGATGGCCCGGAACGGGCAGACTTCCTGGATGCCCTGCACACCGTTCTGCCCCACCCCGAACGCACCCTGGCCCTGAGAGAGGCCGTGGCCGCGTACTACCGGGTGCGCGTGGCCCTGTCCCAGAAGGACGGAAAGCGGGCCGGATGGCTGAACCACCTGAGCGTGGCCCTGAGCGCTTTGGGCCACGGTGAGGAGGCTTTTCGGACCGCAAAGGAATCAGTGCGGCTTTACCGCCGCCTGGCCCAGGCCGACTCCCAGGCCTTTGAGCCGGACTTGGCCATGAGCCTGACCAACCTGGCCCGTATCCTTGCCGATTTGGGCCGTCGCGAGGAGGCTCTTGAGGTCGCGAAAGAAGCTGTGGTTCTCTACCGCCGTCTGGCCCAGGCTAACCCCCAGGTCTTCGAGCCGGACTTGGCCAGGAGCCTGACCAGCCTGGCTCGTATCCTTGCCGACCTGGGCCGTCGTGAGGAGGTTTTTGAAGTCGCGAAAGAAGCTGTGGCTCTCTACCGCCGCCTGACCCAGGTCAGGCCCCAGGCTTTTGAGCCGGACTTGGCCATGAGCCTGACCAACCTGGCCCGTATCCTTGCTGACCTGGGCCGCCGTGAAAAGGCCTTTCAGGCCGCAAAGGAATCGGTGAGGCTCTACCGCCGTCTGGCTCAGGTTAACCCGCAGGCTTTTGAGCCGGACCTGGCCATGAGCCTGACCAACCTGGCCCGTATCCTTGCTGACCTGGGCTGCCGTGAAAAAGCCCTTCAGGCTGCAAAGGAATCGGTGAGGCTCTACCGCTGCCTGGCCCAGGTCAACCCCCAGGTCTTCTTGCCCAATCTGGCCATGAGCCTGACCAACCTGGCCCGTATCCTTGCTGACCTGGGCCGCCGTGAAAAGGCCTTTCAGGCCGCAAAGGAATCGGTGAGGCTCTACCGCCGTCTGGCTCAGGTTAACCCGCAGGCTTTTGAGCCGGACCTGGCCATGAGCCTGACCAATCTGGCCCGTATCCTTGCCGCCCTGGGCCGCCGTGAGGAAGCCTTTCAGACCGCGAAAGAATCGGTGAGGCTTTACCGTCGCTTGGCCCAGGCCAACCCCCAGACCTTCGAACCTGACTTGGCCCGCAGTATTGGAACCCTGGGTATGGTATTGCTGGGCCTGGGTCGGGCCCAGGAGGCGGCTGGGGGTTTTGCCGAGGGCTTGCGCACCTTGCTTCCACACGTCCGGACCCTGCCCCAGGCCTTCGATCTGCTGCTGGTCGCGCTGGTGCAATCCTATCTGAAGGCCTGCCGGGCCGCGGGCACCGCGCCGGATTGGGAACTCCTCCTGGCATCGGTCCCGCTCCTGGGACCCTCCCTGCCCGCCTCCGTTATCCACCTCGCGCCTCTGTTGTTGGAGGTGGTCGCGTTGGCCCGGGGCCAGGGCGACGAGGCCCTGCAAGCCCGGGTGCGCCAGGACCTGGCGCAACTCCGGCAAACCCAAGACTGGCAGGCCCTGGCCACCGCGCTGCAGCGCCTGCTGGAAGGCGAGTGGGACCCCCAGGCCCTCACCGCGGGCCTGCGCCTGGACGAGACCGACGCCCAGGCCCTGGCCCTTGCCCTGGCCGCGGCCACCACCGACGAGGGGTGGCAGGCCTTAGTCGCGTTGGTGGAGGGGGTAGGGCGGTGAGGCGGTAAAGCGATAAAGCGGATGAGCGAATGGGCGAATGAGCGGATGAGCGGATGAGCGGATGAGCGGATTTGCGAATCAGCGGATGAGCGGATTTGCGGAGGGGCGGGTAGGGGCGCACGGCCGTGCGCCCTTGGCTTTTGGCGTGCGGCGCCTGGGCGCCGTTTTGGGGAGCGATAAGGCGGTAAGGCGGTAAAGCGGTGAGGCGGATGGGTGGTCGGGCCGCCCCTACGACGACCCGCTGGCCAGGCGGTGCGCGGCCCGGATGGGCTCGGGCAGGCGGTAACGGGGCGCGGTGCGCAACACCAGGTCCACGGCCGAGGAAAGGTCCACCCGGTGCCCCACGGAAACCCATACCGGCTTCACCCCCGTGCGGGTACGCACCACCATCCCCACCTGCCGGCCCCGGTACACCAGGGGCACGGCGCTCCCTCGCTCCTTTCCCAGGGCGCCGGCCGGCCTGCCCACCAGGGGCGATTTGGCCACCCCCACCGTGGGCCAGTCCAACAGCACGCCCAGGTGCGCGGCAATGCCCAGCCCGCGCGGGTGGGCGATACCCTGCCCGTCCACCAGGAAGACGTCGGGGCGCACCCTCAGCGCCTGCAAGGCCGCGAGAATGGCCGGGATCTCCCGAAAGGAAAGCAACCCCGGCACGTAAGGCATGGGCGTGGGCACCTGGGCCACGCCGCGGTCCACCACTTCCAGGTCGGGGAAAGAGAGCACCGCGATGGCTGCCCGGGCCGTCTCCGGCGAGGGGAAGCCCACGTCCACCCCGGCCACGGTGCGTATCCGCTCCGGGGGCAGGGGCGCCTCCCGCACCAATCGGGCCAGGCGGCGTTGCAACGCCACCGCCTGCTCCGGCGTCAGGTTCCAGGGGTGGGGATGGTGCAAAGTCCACTCCACAGGGCACGTCCCTTTAGGGTTGTCGGGGTGTCGCCGTTCGGTTCACCCAGGGCGAACGACATAATCGAAACGCCACACCTCCAGCATGCGTTCTCTTTGCCAGTCGAGGGAGGATAAAGCGAGTTCGAAGACCTTCTGGGGCAAATCCAGCACAAAGGACGCCTTTTTCCCCCGGAACAGCGGGCGGAAGAGGGGGGCCAGGTCCTCCAGGGTGGCTTCCGTTCCCGCAGCCAAAAACAGCCATTGGCGACGCCCGCGCGGCATGTGGCACCAAAAGAGCGCAGCCCGCGGCCAGGCGGGGGTGCCCGTATACCAGGCCATGACCCGCATTCCCTGAAACGTGCGCCGCACCCAGGACCACCACCCTGGCGTGAGCAACGAAAGGTCTTCCAGGGGAAAGCGCCAGTCCAATTCCGCGGGATAGAGGCGGCGCAAATGGGGCGCCAGGGGTTTCCACACCCCCCGGTTCAAAGGACGCACCGGGGCCTGCATTGGAGGCAACGAAGGGACGGGCCGGGGAAGGCGCAAAGTCCATCGCCAGCGAGTGGTCACGAAGGAAAAGCCCAAACGCCGGTACAGGGCTTGAGCCGGTCGGTTGCCCACGTCCACCTCCAGCCACAGGCGACGCAAGCCCTGGCGCAGGCCGTGCTCCAGCACCCGCTGCACCAACGCGGTAGCAATGCCCCGGCCGCGCCAGGTTTCCTCTACCGCGACGTTGACCAAAATGGCTTCGTCTTCCCGGCGGGCCGGGTACAGACCGGCATGGCCCACCACC
>JALWJZ010000118.1 GCA_026996855.1 Anaerolineales bacterium | reverse complement strand
ATGATTTCGGGGCCGCACACCAGGGCGATGGTCTCCCGGGGGTCGAATTGGGCCCAGGGGATGAGGGTGGTCACCACGCCCACGTTCCCCCGCCAGTGTTCGTCCGCGTGGTCCACGGTCACTTCCACTTCGATGTCGAAACGCCCGCGCCATTCCTGCAACTCTCGCATGTAGAGCAGGTCGCGCGGGGTGCGAGCACCGTAAAGCAGGGAGACCCGACCGTAATGCTCCCGCCGGGCCAGCAAACGATAGATGGCCGGACGCAAAGGAGCCAGACCGATGCCCCCGGCCACAATCACCACATCGTACCCGCGGGCCTCATCCAGAGGCCAGCCGGTGCCAAAGGGGCCCCGCACACCCAGCACATCGCCCCGTTTGAGCGCGCACAAGGCCCGGGTGACGGTGCCCACTTCCCGAATGGTATGCACCAATACCTGGGGACGGTCCGGGTCGCCGCTGATGGAGATGGGAACTTCCCCCACGCCGAACACGTACAGCATGTTGAATTGCCCGGGCTGAAAGGTCATGGCCGGGCCGCCGTCCATGGGTTCCATTTCAAAGGTGAACACCTGGGGAATGTCCCGCCGGCGTCGGCGTATTCGGAACAACCGGGGGAGCATGGGGTCGGTCAGGGTCTGGGGAGCCGGTGCCGTCGGGGTGTGCGTTTGCATGCCGTCCTCCTGAATCGTCCGAGCCTCGACGGATGGATTAACGTTTCTGTACCGGTTTGGGCGTGCCGTAAATGTCCAGCAGTTGCATCCGGGTAGCCTGCAAGCGTCGCACGATGATTTGGGCAAAGCGTTTCATGATTTCGTAGCCCAAACGCGGGTTCTCTTCGAACTTGCCCCGCAGACATTTCCCGTTGAAGACCACCGTGCGGACCACGTCCAGGGCCCGGGCGTCGAAGTGCCATCGGTAGGGAGGGAAAAGCCAGGACCAACCCAGTACATCACCCTCGTGAATCGTCTGGATGGTGCGGGGCCCCATGCCGGGCACGTTCAACTCCAACGCAACCCGGCCCCGGCGAATGAGGAAGAAGCGGTCGGCCTCCTCGCCCTCGTGGAAGAGAAACGTTCCGGGCTGGAAGGTGGCTTCGGTGGCGCAGTTGGCCATCATTTCAATGATGTTGGGGTCCAGCCCCTCGAAAAACGGGTGTTTTTTCAAGATTTCGAGCAGCGCGGTCATGGCCTACCTCCCGATAACGGTTAGCGGTCAGCAAGCAGCAGTCAGCCGTCGGCGGTTATCGTGCGTTCAGTTGGTTGCTGCCAACGATGCTTCTTTCTCCGACTCGCGAATGGCCCGCACTTCTTCGGTGATGTCGATGCCCACCGGGCACCAGGTGATGCAGCGACCGCAACCCACACAGCCAAAGGTGCCGAATTGATCCACCCAAGTGGCCAGTTTGTGGGTGAGCCATTGGCGATAGCGGGCCTTGGTGGATGCACGTACATGGTGGCCGTGGATGTAGGAAAAATCCAGGGTGAGACAGGAATCCCACCGGCGCCGCCGTTCGGCGTACTGGCCCGTCAGGTCGGTTGCGTCCTCCACGGTGACGCAAAAGCAGGTGGGGCACACCATGGTGCAGTTGGCGCAACTCAGGCACCGGGCCGCGACCTCGTCCCAGCGGGGATGCTCGTAGTTACGGTAGAGGAGTTCCTTCAGTCCGCGGGTCTCCAGGTGCCGGCCCATCCGAAGCGCGGCCCGTTCCACCGCGGCCTCGGCCGCGGCGATTTCCTCGGTGCTGGCCGGGCGGTGGGGCACCTCTTGCAACAGGGCCATGCCCCGCTCCGTGCCCACGGTGACCAGGAAAAAGTGGTCATCCTCCCGCAGAACCTCTGTCAGGGACAGGTCGAAGCCGGACCGGGCCAGGGGGCCGGTGTTCATGGAGACGCAGAAACACGTCCCGCCGGCTCGGGTGCAGTTCACCACCACCAGGAAGAGGCCCTCCCGTCGGGCCTTGTACGTAGGGTCTACGTACGACCCCTGCAGGAAGATGCGGTCCTGAAGGGCGATGGCCTGCAACTCGCACGGGCGCACCCCCAGGAAGGCATAGTGCGGGGCATCGTTTTCCTCCTCGTGCACCACCTCGAAACCGCCGTTGGTACGCCGCGCCCGCCACAAAACCTGCTCGGGGGGATAGAGGAACTTCTTCCACGTGTAGGGTCCGACCACGTAGCCGAAGAACAGGGGCCGGTCGGTTTTCCTCAAGCGGTAGGTAGCCGCATCCTGCTGGTCGATCCAACCCACGGGCAGGTCCTGCGCGGTGTGAACTTCGTCGTACACCAAAGCCCCATCCCGCACCCTGGGGCCGATGACTCGATACCCACGTTGCCACAGCGCCTGAATCAAGGCGTCCAGATGCCGGCTTTCCATGTAGAAGGGGCACATCGAGCATTCTCCTTATGGAATGGCTTTTCATCAAAAAGGATACCAATAGGGGGACTTGCGTTTCGTCACAACCTGCATAGAACCGGACTTCTTTGGGGCAGATATGGGGGGGACAAGGGTGCGGGTCAGGCGTTCTTCATGTTGCAGGGCTCTTCGGGCCTCCGTGGGAAAGGCAGGGGCTGTTGCCGCTTTCGTTCGATTTTGAAAAATGCCTGTGTGCAGGCTTCGTTTTGCTCTTGTGCTCGGCGCCGATGGTACAATGAAGTCCAAAAACTCTGGGATGCGCTCTTCTTTGAAGAGGGAAATATGGCGCGGTTCTGGACAGCGCAAGGGACGTCAGAGGCGTTGTTCCTTCCATCGCTTTTCGTTGATGCCTTGGACCTTTTGGGAGACGATGTGCATGTGGTCGTAGGGCGAGAACGGCTGGGCAATGCGGTCTTCTCCCTGGATATTCTCATGCCAGAAGCGTGGTATTTGGGTTGGGTGGTCCTCCCTTCCTCCGAGGAAGCAGGAACCGAAATTTCGAGTCCCTTTCCAAAAGGGCTGAACGCCGAAGATTTCCAACAACGGTTGTTGCGCCGTAAGACGTGGCTTGTGCAGGTTTTTGCTCAACAGAACCACGAATCGAATTTTCTCCAACGAACTTTCATCTTCTTTCCAAAAGGTCGGCCGAGCACCTGGGCTGTTGCCTGCTCTCCTTCCCCATGCAAAACGTACGAGAACCCCCGGGACCTGCTGACGGCCCTTTTGGTAGACCGGATACGGCCACGCCACCAGGTCCCCCTGGTGGAGCCTGCTTCCTCAACCGCGCTGGCGATTACCCAACGTTTGGGAAACCATACCATCGGCACTTTGGCTTACCCCGCGGCTTTGCTTTTGGAAAGCGCCCGCAAACGGGCTTTTTATGTCCTGGACCCCGCAGTGGAACCGCCCTGGGGGCCCAAGAAGCCGCCTGCCATACCCATTGCGTGGTGGGCCGTTCTTTTCGTGCCGCCCATCGCGGCAGTGTTGCTGGGCGCTGGGCTGGCCCTTTGGAAGCCGGAAATCCCTGACCCCTTGATGGCTCTGTGGCTGGGATTGATCCTTGGCCCGCTTCTCGGAGGTTTTCTGCTCTATCTGCAGGTACAGGGATTGAGAGATTTCCAGCGTCGGGCCTTGCTTTTCGTGGTTGCAGCCACGCTTTTCGTGGGCCTTGTCTGGATGGCAGAACCGGAGACCGGTCGGTATATGTTCTATGGGCTGCTCTTCGGCGGCCTTGTGACCTGGGCCGCATCGTGGTACTCGAAGTGGCGGGCCTTCATAGCGGGTTGGGCCTGGGGTACCTTGCTTTGGGCTTGCATTGCTCTGGCCTGGCTGTTGTTTTTCGAATGAAGCGACATTCATATGCCCGGGTTATCTGGAAGGGAGGCGCAATATGCGTGTGCAGTGTGAATATTGTGGGCGGGTCTTATTGGAATGGCGTCCTGAGTGCCCTTCTTGTGGTGCGTTGTTGCCGCCTCCGCCGCCGTCAACGGAATCCATCCAGTCTGAGAGCCCTCCGCCGACGTCTTCGTTCAGGGAGCCACCAAAGACCATCATGACGAAAGACGAGGTATGGAACGCGCTTTTTCAGCGGGTGCAGGAATGTATCCACAATTTGCAGCGGTGTTTCCCCTGGGACGTCTGGGCCAAACGCCATGATGCGTTGCGTCGAGCCTTCTCGATTCCCCGCTTCATCGAGCCCTGGGCGATTTATTTTTCCAGCGACGGCTTCGAATGGGCCTCCGAAGGGCTGGTCTTTGCCGATGAAGGGCTGTTTTGGAAGAACTTCCTTGAGGATCCCGTCAAGGGTTTCATGACCTGGAAGGAAATGGCTTTGCTCTGGCGGCCCGAAGTCATCGAACCCTGTCCAAACGACAACAAACTGATTTGTTTCGGTAAGTCCCCTCTTCTGGAAATTGGCAAGCCCATCGATGCGCTTTACCTTTCCCAGGTGTTGCAATCCATCGTTGCCTTACTGCACCGCTGGGACGAAGTTCACGCTTTGCTTCCAAAGTCCGGGGAGTCTTGAACATTTGGGTCCAGCCCTTTCTGCTTTGGACTCTGCTCCTCCCAACGAATACCCTGGATAGGGAGCGGGGGAAGCACCTCAATGGTGATTGACACTCCTTCCCCTTTTTCGTATGGTTAGAACGACTTTCAAAGAGCCTGGAAGGACGGGCGGAAGGAAGTGACTGTTCCTTCTTCACGAAGAGGGCTGGACCGTTCCCTTCCTCAATGAGGGAGAAGGGGATTTTTGTTGCCTTCACCGCCTGTCGGCGAGGAGCAGGACATGCCCACTTTTTACATCGTGACGTTGGGGTGCGCCAAAAACACTGTGGATTCTTCCTCCATGGCTCAGTTGTTGGACAGGCAGGGTTACCGGGCGGTGGACGACCCCGCCCAGGCCGATGTCCTCATTGTGAACACCTGCGGCTTCATCGCCCCGGCCCGGGAGGAATCGTACCGGGTGCTGGGAGAGTTGGCCCGGCAGAAGCGCCCGGATCAGGTACTCATCGCCGCGGGGTGCCTGACGCAGCGCTACGGCCGAGAGGTGGCCCAAAAGGTGCCGGGGGTGGACGGTATTTTGGGCACCCGGCGCTGGATGGACATCCTGGACGTGATTCGTAAGGTGCGGGGCAGGCCCCACCCCGAGCCGCTGTACCACCTGCCCGAGACGCCCACCGTAGGCTCTGATGTGGAAGGGGTGGCCCGAGTCGCGGTGCAGGGTCCCAGCGCGTACATCAAAATCGCGGATGGGTGCCGCCGTCCCTGCGCCTTTTGCGCCATCCCCCTCATCAAGGGCACTCTGGTGAGCCGGCCTATGGAGAGCATTCTGGAAGAGGTCCGGCTTCTCCAGGACATGGGCGTCAAGGAAATCATCCTCATCGCGCAGGATACCACCGACTACGGCCACGACCTGGGCCTGAAAGACGGCCTGGCCCAACTGTTGGAGCGGCTGGTGCGAGCCGTACCCGACGTGCCCTGGATTCGCATCATGTACGCCTATCCCGGCGCGGTCACCGACCGGCTCATCGAACTCATGGCCTCGGAGCCGCGGATTTTGCCTTACCTGGACATGCCCCTGCAGCACGCGGACCCGCAGGTGTTGCGGCGAATGCGTCGGCCGGCCAACCTGGATTGGGTGTATCGTACCCTGGAGAAAATGCGCGCGGCCATTCCTGATTTGACCCTGCGCACCACCTTCATTGTGGGTTACCCCGGGGAGACCGAGGAGGCCTTTCAACGTTTGCTGGATTTCTTGGACGACATCCGTTTCGACCGGGTGGGCGCGTTCCGGTTCTCCTACGAGCCGGGCACGGCCAGCGCGGCCCTGGGGGACCCCATTCCGCCCGAGGTGAAACAGGAGCGCTGGGAACGCCTGATGGCGCATCAGCAGCGCATTTCCCTGGAGAAGAACCAGGCCTGGGTGGGCCGCACCCTGGAGGTGCTCATCGAGGGCGTGGATGCGGAAAGCGGCATTTCCGTGGGCCGCTCCTTCCGCGATGCACCGGAAATCGACGGGTTGGTGCTGGTGGAAGGGGTGCTGCCCGTGGGAAGCATGGTTCCCGTGCGCATCACCCAGGCCCTGGTGTACGACCTGGTCGGCGTACCCGAAACGGCGTCGGTTTCGGTTCCGGTCAAAGAACAATCCGGGGCCCGGCGCTCGCGTCGGCGCCGGAAACGCCGCAGAAGGTAAAGGAGCAACGCCATGGATTTGCTGCTTTTCGTTTTGGTGTTGGGTTTCCTGGTACTGGTGCACGAACTCGGCCACTTTCTGGCCGCCCGTGCAGTGGGCATTCCCATTGAAGAATTCGGCATTGGCTTTCCCCCGCGGTTGGTCACCCTGTTCACCTGGAAGGGGACCCGCTTCACCCTGAACCTCATCCCCTTCGGCGGTTTCGTGCGGCCTAAACAGGGCCCCACGCCGGATAGCCCGGATGCGCTGCGCGCGGCACCGCCCAAACATCAACTCCTGGTGCTCGTTGCCGGTCCGCTGATGAACCTGGTGACCGCGCTGGTGCTTTTCCTGGTGCTTTTCGGGTCCTATGGCCGCCCTGTACCCCGGGAGTTGGTCATCTGGTACGTGGAGCCCGGTTCGCCCGCGGCCCGGGCCGGATTGCAACCGGGCGACCGCTTGCTGGAGGTGGCCCATCAACCGGTGACGGACTTTTCCACGTTGCGGGAATTGGTAAAAAAGTACGCCGGTCAGCCGATTCCCATGAAGGTGCGTCGTGGCCAGACGGTTTTGACCGTGACGGTGGTGCCGCGCCCGGACCCTCCCCCCGGGCAGGGCGCGATGGGCATTCGTCTCCTGGAATACGGTTGGGAGCCGGTACCCGGGCAAGAACGGGTTTCCCTGGCCTGGCAGTCCTTCGCTCAGCAAATCGAAGCGTTGGTCACCTTCCCCATCCGCCTGCTGACCGCCCGCACCCCCGAAGAACGACCCGCGGGGAAGGTGCTGGGATTTCGTGGTATGTACACCTCGTTGCAAACGGCCCTGTACATCGACCGGGTTCTGGGGCACAGGCCGCCAGTGTACGCCCTTTCCATGGTGGCCTCTCTCAGCCTTTCTTTGGGCATTTTGAACCTGTTGCCCATCCCCGCTTTGGACGGCGGGCGGATTTTGGTTCTCTTGGGAGAGATGCTCTTTCGCCGTCGTTTGCCGGTACAATGGGAATATGCCATCATGTTGGCCGGGTTTTTCCTGCTCATGGCCGTGATGGTGTTCATCAATTTGAGGGAGTGGTTGCCCCAATGACCGGGAACGAGGAACGCTGGACGAATCCCGAACACGAAAAGGAGCGCTTGTTTCAGAGTTTGATGGAGCGGGCATGGCGTGGCAGTGCCGAACTGGAGGCCCAGCACCTGCGGGCGCTCTCGGACTTGACGCCCGAGCAGGCCCGGCGCTGGAACGCCCTGTGGCCCCGGCTTCCGGTGGCGACTCGCCGACGCATGACCGAGTTGATGGCGCGCCTCCTGGAAGACGACCCCCGCCTTTCCTTCTTTGAAGCCGGAAAGACCGCGCTGGAAGACGAAGACCCCGAGGTGCGGGTGCAGGCTTTGCGCCTGTTGGGGGTGGAGGACCTGGAAGCCCGCACCGTGGTGCCGTTGTGCATCCGCCATTTGTGGGACGAAGCCCCCCAGGTGCGGGCGCAGGCCGCCCAGGAACTGGGCCGTTTCGTGCTCCAGGGCATGGTCGACCAGATGCCTTTTGCGCTGTTGCGCAAGGCCGTGGCCGCGCTGCTTTACATCTTGCACGAAGAATCCCCCACTTCGGAAGTGTGGGCCGAGGCCCTCAAGGCCGTGAGTTATGCCAACCCGCGCGGCCTGAAGGATTTCCTGGAGTTTGCCTATTTTCACGGAGAAATCCCCTTGCGGTGCGCCGCGTTGGTGGCCATGGGCCGCACCCTGGACGATGCCTGGCGGGATTTCATCCTGGCCGACCTGGAGCACCCGCACCCTAAGGTGCGGGCGGCCGCGGCCGAAGCCGCAGGCTTTGCCGAAATCCGGGAGGCCCTGGACGAACTCCTCTACCTGCTGCAAGACGTGTCCGAAGAGGTGCGGGTGGCCGCAGCCTGGGCCGTTTCCGAATTGGCCGATGAAGACGAGCACGCGGAAATCCTGGAACAGGCCTGGCGGGAGGCCCAGAGCGACGCGGAGGCCGAATCCCTGGAGGCGGCTTTGCAAAACCTGGAGTTCCGCCTGATGCGGAAGGACTGGAACCTGCTGGAAATGGCCCTGAAAGAGGAGATGGATCAACCGCCCCAACTGGATCTGTCAGGGCCCGCCGTGACGAACGAGGAAGGGTCCCCGGGGCGCGAAGAGGATTCGTCCGAGGCGTCTTTCCAGGCTTCTTCCAACGGCAACAACGGCACCTCGACATGAAGGACGCATTCAATCCGGGGCCTCAAGGCCCCTCGGAGCGGCTTTCAAGGCTTGGATAAGCGACGTTCCACCATGCGGTCTTTACGGTTGCGGCTTTTCCTTCCCTTTGCGTTGGGGTTCATGGCCCTGGCGTTTTTCGGTGTGCCAACCCTTCGGGCTGCGGCCTGGGTACAGCCCCTATCTCACCCGGTGCCCCTTGCTACCCCAACCCCTGAAGTGCAGGTGGAATCCGTTCACGTCACTTATGCGTTTCACAGAACGCTTCGGGTGTCCGTGACCTTCCAAGCGCCCTTCCGCATTCGGTCTGTGACTTTCCTTTGGTACGTCAAGGGCAATCTTTTCCCTTACAGCCAAGCCATGGAAGGTCAGGGGAACACCTGGTGGGTGGAGATTCCCCTGAACCCCGCGGAGACTTCGGAAGGGATTCCCCCTTTCGCCACCGTCTTTTACTGGTTTCAGGTAGAAGGCGAGGGCGGGGTCGTTGACGAGACGCCGGCCTTCACGTTCGAATACGTGGACGACCGTTTTGTCTGGCGCTCCATTCGTTCCCCGCATGTGGTGGTACACCATCCGCCTGCCCTGGAAGGGACGGCCACCCAGGTGTTGGACTACGCCCAGGCCGCGCTGGAACGGATGCGCATTCGCTGGCTGGCGCCACTGCCTCTGCAAACCGTGCACCTGTACCTGTATCCCTCCAAAGAGGATTTCGAAAGCCTCTTCCCGACAACGGAACCCTGGGTGGGGAGCCAGGCCCTGCCGCCCTTCAACTTGGTGTATCTTCCCGCGGATTTGTCCCCGCCCTTGTTGGAAGCGGCCACCGCGCACGAACTGGGGCATGTGGTGTTGTATCATGCGGTGCAGGGGAACCATGAGCGCCTCCCGTGGTGGCTATGGGAGGGCATCCCCTCTTTGAGCGAACCGGAGTTCCGGGCGAAATACCAGTCGGAAATCCAAAGAGCGTGGGAAGCCGGCACCCTATACCCTTTGAGCCGGTTGTGTGAACGGAAAAATCCCCGCAGCAGCGGCGTTTGGTTGCAATACGCCCAGGCGGCATCCTTTACCTACTTCCTGTATCATCGTTTTGGCGCGCGCAGCCTTCAGGAACTCATTCATGCTTATGTGGCCGGGGCTTCGTGTGAATATGGCCCCAAACAAGTGTACGGCATGAGCCTGTCCCGCCTGGAAGCGTTGTGGAAACAGGAAGGCCTTGCTTACAGCACTTCGGCTTTCCAGGGACGCTTGCCGCAAATCCTTTTGGGAACCCTGGCCCTTGGCGGCGGACTGTTTTCCAGCGGGCTGGTTTTGTGGTGGATTCATCGGCAGCGCAGGCCGTGGTGAGAAGCCCCGTGCTCTTTCGCAACGACGGATATCCGGAGAAAACGGGTATGAGTCGGGAAACTCCCCTATCCCATGCCGTGACCTCGCCGGTACGGGTGGCCTTTCAGGGCGAACCCGGGGCGTACAGCGAAGAGGCCGCGTACCAGGCCCTGGGTGAGGCCATCCAAACCCTTCCCCGGCCCCGTTTCGAAGACGTGTTCGAGGCGGTGGCGCAGGGGGAAGCCGACCTGGGTGTCTTGCCCATCGAAAACTCATTGGCCGGCAGCATCCACCGTAACTACGACCTGCTCCTTCGGTACGAAGTTCACATTGTGGGGGAATACCACTACCGGGTGCGGCATTGTTTGCTGGCCCTGCCCGGTGTGCGGCTGGAAGACCTGGAGGAGGTGCGTTCCCACCCCCAGGCCCTGGCCCAATGCGAAGGCACTTTGAATCGCCTGGGCTTGCGGCCGGTGGTGGCCGCGGACACCGCGGGCAGTGCCCGTTGGGTGGCCCAGACGCAAGCCCGGCATGTGGCCGCCCTTGCCTCCCGCCGCGCGGCCCGGGTCTATGGCTTACACATCCTCATGGAAGGCCTGGAAGACAACCCTCAGAACTACACCCGTTTCCTGTTGGTGGCCCGAGAACCTCACACCGTTCCCCTCCGCCAGGGCCAGGACTACAAAACCTCGGTGGTGTTCACCCTGCCCAACAAACCGGGGTCTTTGTTCAAGGCGCTGAGCGTGTTTGCCCTGCGGGATATCGACCTGACGAAAATCGAGTCCCGGCCCATTCCCGGGCGGCCGTGGGAGTATCTGTTCTACGTGGATTTTCTGGGCCATGCCGAGCATGGACCGGGGGAGCGGGCGCTGGCCCATTTGCGGGAAATCGCGCCTTTCCTACGGGTGTTGGGGTCCTATCCCCGGCATCCCTTTCAATAAGTGGGAACGCGCGCTTCATGCTTGGCATAACGAGGCCTCACTTCAGGCCAGGTGGTGGGCAGGTTTGCAACTTTCTCGAGACGGGTCTGGCCCCGTCTTGAGAAACCCAAAACCAAAGGGGCGGCTCAAAAGGCCGCCCCTTTGACTATCTGCAGGAAGGCTTCCCATCATGGATGGTATTCCGCGTACAGCGAATCCGCGACCGCCTGCAGGTCCTTCAGCAGTTGCGGAATCTGGTCCGGGGAGAAGTCCGGCGAGAAGATTTGGGAGACGTGCTCACCCACGGCCTGGCGCACCGCGCTCCAGGAGGGGTCGCGCGGCTCGAATTTCTTCAGGGTCTGCTCGCTCTTGAACCATTCCACGGCAGCCGCCCACTGCGGGTTGTTCGTCTTGTAGTCTTCCAGCAGCGGTTCGGTGCTCTTGCGGGTGGGGAAGTAGCCGCTGGCCTCCACCCACTTGGCCTGGTTTTCCGGCATCACGAACCATTTGAGGAACAGCCAGGAGGCCAACTGCTCTTCAGGGGTGGACTTCACCACGGCCACGGAAGGACCGTACACGTTGATGACGGGCCGGTCCATGGTGGAGGGGAAGGGGATGAGGGTCCATTCGTCGTCGTTGCCGGCCTCTTCAAACGCGGCCAACTGGTAGGGGATGCCCGCCTGGCTGCTGGAAGTAAACAGGGCCTGGCGGGTGGCAAATTCGGGGTTGGGGTAGCGGCTTTCGGTAATCCAGGCGCAGCCGTCGTCGAAGAGTTTCTTGAGGAAGGTAAGGGCTTCCACGGCTTCGGGCGTGTCGAAGGTGTACTTGCCTTCCTCGTCCACGATGTCCCCGCCGAAGGCCCAAATCCAGCCGGCGACCGTTGACGCGTTGCTGCTGACCACCCAGCCGCCGGTGCCGTCGTTCTCGGGGTTGTCGTCTTCCAGGTTGGCCTTGTAGGCCGCGCAGGCCTGCTCATAGAATTCCTCGGGGGTGGCGGGCGGTTTGTCGAAGCCCAATTCCTTGGCCCAGGTCACGTTGTAGAACATGAACTGAGCCGAGCGCTGCACCGGCATGCCGTAGCGCTTGCCGTTAATCAGGTCCTGCTCCCAGAAGACGGGGTAGAAGTCTTCCTGCTCTTCCTTGGAAAGACCCACTTCCGCGTCGTTCACGTAGGGGTTCAGGTCCACGATGACCTGGCCCGCGTCATCCCACACCAGCATCTGGTTCTGGTAACCCACCACCAGGTCGGGCAGTTCACCGGTGTTGATGGCCGCGTTCATCTTGTTGAACATGTCGCCATAGCCGCCCTGGTTGATGGGTTGCACGGTGATGCCCCATTCATTGGTCTCGTTGAATTCCTTGACCAGCCCTTCCAGGGCTTCACCCACGCGACGGGACCACACGTGCCAGAATTCGACGGTCACGCCCTGCAAATCCTCGGGCGTGGCCCCCAGGGGGCTTTCAGGGGCTTTGGCGGGCTCCGGCGTTTCGGCCGGCATCTCGGGTGTTTCCGCCGGGGCTTCGGTTGCAGCCGGCGCCTTGGTCGGCTCGGGTGTGGGCGTGGCCTGCTTGCAGCCGGCCAGTACACCCAGCACCAAGGCCAGCACCACGACAAGGGCAAACCACCGACGAACGTTCATCTCGCTCCTCCTCAATGGAGTGTAGGGTTTTCGACCGTCTCGGCCTCCCTTTCCCGGGAGGCACCTCTTAAGTGTACCATGCGCCAACGTTGGTATAATCGGAATGTCCGTCATGAATATGCAGATGAAACAAAGCCCTCCCCTTTCGTTTTTGCGGCTTCTCCTGGCCTTGGGGTTGCAGATCCTTTTGATGTTCGTGTGGTCTTTCGCCCTGGGGCTGGGGCTGTGGACCGTTTCCGAAAGCCTGTCCTGGCTTCCGGAGAAGTGGGGTAAGTTTTTGGTCCTTTGGTCCGGGGTCTTCAATTTCGTTATCATCTGGGCCTCGGTAACGCCGGTGGTGCGTTGGGTAGTGCGTCGGCCTTGGGCCTGGTTGGGCTGGCGAGGGCTCCCCCTTCGGGAGATGCTGTACGGCCTTTTGGACGCGGGTTGGGCCTGGGTGGCCATCGCCGGGATGTTGACCCTCACGGGGAGCATTGCCTGGCAAAGGGCTTCGGTTCCGTGGGCATCCTGGTTTGCACTGTGGGTGGTGCTCTTCCTGGGTGCCGCGGCCGAAGAATGGTTGGCCCGGGGGTTTTGGTTCTCCCTGCTCAAGGAGCGCCTCGGCCCCTATTGGGCCATGTTTCTGAGTTCGCTGGTTTTCGCGTTGTTGCACATGGCCAATCCGGCCTGGTCCTGGCGGGCCGCGGTGGGTATTTTCCTGGCCGGCATGGTGCTGGCCTGGGCACGCCACCGAAGCGATAGCCTGGCATGGCCCATCGCGTTTCACTGGGGATGGAACGCCTTTCAGGGGTTGGTGTTTGGGTTCCCCGTTTCCGGACTGGTCGTCACCGGTTTGTTGATTCCCCGGGTCACCGGCCCGGACTGGTGGACGGGTGGGCCTTTTGGCCCGGAAGCCGGCCTGGCTTCGTGGTTGATTTTGTTGGCCGTGGCTTTCTGGCGTTTTCCCCCGGTTCGTCAAGGCGCAAATGCCACCGAACCTCTGGAGCATACCTCGAAATACGACAAGGAGTTCTGAGCACAGGGTGCCTGCCTTCTTTTCGTCGGCTTCTCAGGAGGGCCGGGATTCATGACCGTGCAATACACGTATCCCGAAGAGTGCACGTTCGTATCCGTTGCCCGGGTGGAAGAGGTGCCCCCGGGAGAACGGTTGTTTGTCGAAATCGGTGGAGAACCCATTGTGCTGTTCAACATCGGCGGCGCGTTCTATGCCATCCGTGACGAATGCACCCACGATGGTGGGCCCATCGGAGAAGGCGAACTGGAAGGGTACGAAATCATCTGTCCCCGTCACGGTGCCCGGTTCGACGTGCGCACCGGGAAAGCCCTCACCCTGCCCGCGGTGGTGGACGTCCCTGCCTATCGGGTACGGGTGCGCGAAGGCCTCATTGAAATTTGTGTACCTCTGGAAGGGGAAGAGGAGGTGGTGGCATGAGCTATCTCATCCTCGTCATCGAAGACGACCGGGAACTGGCCCACTTCATCCAGGAATATTTGCAAAACGAAGGGTTTAAGGTGTTGGTGGCTTATTCCGGCATCGAAGGCCTGGAAAAGTTGAGGCAGTGGAGTCCGAATCTGGTCATTCTGGACCTGATGCTCCCGGATATCGACGGGTTCGAAGTGTGCAAGAAAATCCGCGAAAAGGACCAGCGCCTGCCGATTCTGATTTTGACGGCCCGGCGTGAAACCATCAATCGCGTCAAAGGGCTGAACCTGGGAGCCGACGATTACCTGGTGAAGCCCTTTGAAAATCTCGAATTGCTGGCTCGGGTTCGCGCCTTGCTGCGACGGGCTTACCAGACCCAGGCACGCACTTTGCGTTTCATGGACCTGGTCTTCGATGTGGAGGCCAACAAGGTGCGTCGAGGCGACCGGACCATCCAACTCACGCCCAAAGAAAGCGCGCTGTTGCGGATTTTCATGGAGCACCCGCGGCAGGTCTTGCCCCGGGAGCATCTGTACCAGGCCGTATGGGGCTATCAGTTCGCCCAGGGTTCGAACGTGTTGGACGTGTACATTCGATATTTGCGCCGAAAACTGGAAGCGGGCGGCGAGCCGCGCATCATCCACACGGTGCGGGGTGTGGGGTACCGTTTGGCCGAACCGATGGACGGCGTGGACGAAGAAAGGTCCGAAGATTGACTTCGCTGCCCGTTCCTGGGGGCGGCCCTTTCCGGTAGGTCACTATGGGCACGACCTCGGTTCATCCTTCCACGCCAGCCATGCGCCACCTGGAACGTCTGGGTATCCCCTTCCGGGTGTTTCGTCACGCCCGGCCGCCCAAAACCCTGGAAGAAGCCGCGCGGGAGCGAGGTCACCGGGTGGAGCAAATCGTGCGCAGTTTGCTTTTTCGGGGGGAAGGCAACACGTACATCTTGCTTTTGCTCCCCGGTGCGTACCGCGCCCACTGGCCCACCCTGCGGAAGGCCCTGGGGATGCGACGCATGACCCTGGCCACTCCGGAAGAGGTCTTGCAGGTGACGGGGGCGCCCGTGGGCGCAGTGGCCCCTTGGGGGTGGCCCCACCCCCCCGATTATGTCCTGGCCGACGAACGCATCGGCGCTTTCTCCGAAGTTTCCGTCGGGAGTGGTGTCCCCGGTGTGGCTCTCCTTTTGCGTCGGGAAGACTTTATGCGCAGCCTGCCTCCAGAGGTAAAATGGGGTATCTTTGGCATACCCATCAGCCAGGACTGACGGGTTTAGCCTTTTTGAACGTGCCAGGCCACCGGGCAACCGGTCCCGCCCGAGGAGGTAAAGCAACATGGTGGAATTTTTGGAATCGGACATGCAAATCTCACCAGATGAGGTGCGCGCCCAACTGGAAGAACTGTTGACGTGGGCCCGGCAGGAGCGGGATGCCGTTCTGCGTCAAATCAAAGAAGTGCAACTCATGGCGGACAAAAGCCGGGCGGAAGTGGAGCGTTTGGGTCAGCGAAGCGCGTCCATGCAGGCCTATTTGCGCCAGGCGGTGCAGCGCGGCCGCACCGAGGAAGCCATCAAGTCCTTCGAGGCCGCGCTGGAAGCCCAACAGCGCTTTTTGTTGGTGCGGGGCCAGGTGGAAAAAATGGACGCGGACCGTTCCCACCTGGAGCGCTATCGAGACCTACTCCAGCGCCTCATCGACGTCCTGGAAAACGTCCTTCCCTTTTTGGGTCAGGGCAATGGGCGTAGCCGAGCCTCGGAGGAAGCCCTGGTCCGCATGGTCATTCAGGCCGAGCAGAACGTGCGCAAACGGGTGGCCCGGCAAATGCACGATGGCCCGGCCCAGACCCTGTCCAACCTCATCTTACAGGCGGAAATCGTGCGCCGGCTGTTCGAGCGGGACCCCAAACAGGCCCAGAGCGAACTGGAAACCCTGGAAGACATGGCCCAGCAAACCTTCCGCAAGGTGCGGCTGTTCATCACGGAATTGCGCCCCATGGCCCTGGACGACCTGGGCCTGGCCCCCACCCTGCAGCGCTATTTGAACACCTTGCAGCAACAGGCCAAAGTTGAAGTGGATTTGAAGACCGTGGGCCAGCCTCGCCGACTGGAGGGTTTCTTGGAAATGCTGGCTTTCCGCATCGTCCAGGAGGCCGTGCACGAAGTGCTGGACCGGGGCCAGGCGCAACGGGTGTCCGTTTTGTTGGATTTCCAGGACCCCACCACCCTCTTCCTTCGTGCCCGAGTCGAGGGCTTGGGTCTGGACGAACTTCCGCCCGAACCCCAGAGCGACGAACTGCGCCTCCTGCAAGAACAGGTGGAACGCCTGGGTGGTACGTTACGGGTGGTGGTCAAACCCGGGACGGGTCGCGAAGTGGAGGCCAGCATCCCCGTAGGGGAGGCTCGGTAGGGGTATTCGGAACGGTGCCTGAGTACCCGTTCTGGGTAAATCGAAACGAAAAGCAGCGGCATCGCCGCTGCTTTGAACTTTGGCTTTTTGCGGTGGGCGAAAGCCCAGCGCAAAAAAGCCTTGCTTTGGGCGGTAAGGTCGCCTTTCCCAGGGATCGCGATACGATGTATCGCTGCAAACTTGACCTTATTTTTGGAAAAACCAAACTTGGGCGCCGCTTTTTCTTTACAGGGTTGGTCGCACTTCGAAATCCAGGAATTCGTGGGTGGCCGGAAGCCAGGTGGCTTCCACCCGGTCCACCCGGGACCCCCAAGGCCCCTGATGCAAACGAGCCAACAAGGTCTCCAGGGCCTCTCGAGGGCCTTCGGCCACCACTTCCACCGAACCGTCCCGGCGGTTGCGTACCCAGCCTGTCAGGTTCAAGGCCCGCGCGTGTTTCCACACGAAATGACGGAAGCCCACGCCTTGTACCAGGCCGTAAACCCGGGCGTGCAAGCGTTCCATCTCAACCTCCCAGATAGGCCTCCTTGACCCGCGGGTTGGCCAGCAGTTCGGAAGTAGGGCCTTCCAGCACCAGATTGCCCGTTTCCAACACGTAACCCCGCTGGGCGAATTGCAACGCCATGTGCGCGTTCTGTTCCACCAGCAAAATGGTGGTGCCTTCGCGGTTGATTTCCTTCAGCGCCTTGAACATCTCCTGCATCAGCAGGGGCGCCAGGCCCATGGAAGGTTCGTCCAGAAGCATCATGCGCCGGCCGGTGATGAGGGCGCGGGCCACGGCCAGCATCTGCTGCTCGCCGCCGCTCAGGGTGCCGGCCTTTTGGTTCCGCCGCTCTTTCAAACGGGGGAAAAGGTCGAAAACCATGTCGTAGTCCCGTTTCAACTGTTCCCGGTCTTTGCGCGCATACGCGGCCAGCACCAGGTTCTCCCACACCGTCAGGTTGCCAAAAATGCGCCGACCCTCGGGCACATGGCTGATGCCCAACTCGCTCACCACCTTGTGGGGCGGGTAATCCAGCAGGTTCTTGCCCTCGAAGGTCATGCGGGTTTCGGGGCCGACCTTGACCAGCCAGCGGGAGATGGCCCGCAAGGTCGAGGTCTTTCCCGCGCCGTTGGCCCCGATGATGCACACGATTTCCCTGGGGTCCACGTAAAAGGAGATGCCGTGAACCGCGCGAATGTTGCCGTAGTAGACTTCCAGGTTTTCCACCACCAGTTGGCTCATAGTTCCACCATCTCCCCAAGATAGGCTCGGATGACTTCGGGATTGCGTTGAATTTCCTCGGGGGGGCCTTCCGCGATGATTTCACCGAAGTTGAGCACCTGAATCCATCCGCAAAGCCCCATGACGAATTTCATTTTGTGCTCGATGAGCCAGATGGTCAGGTTGAATTGGTCCCGAATGCGCCGGATGAACGCCATGGTTTCTTCCATTTCCGCCGGACCCATACCCGCGGTGGGTTCGTCCAGAAGCAGGAGTTTGGGCTTGGTGGCCAGCGCGCGGGCAATTTCCACCTTGCGCTGGATACCATAAGGCAACCCGCTGACCACCCGATGGGCGTACTGGTCGATGTCCAGCATGCGCATGAGTTGTCGGGCCTCGTGGTCGATGCGCTCTTCCTCTTCCCGGCGGGCCCGGGTGTTGAAGAAAGCGCCGATGAGACCGTACCGAATCTGGCTGTAGTAGGCGATTTTGACGTTGTCCAGCGCGGTCAGGTGGGTCCACAAACGCAGGTTCTGGAACGTACGGCTGATGCCCAGGCGCCCGATTTGGTGCGGGCGCAAGCCGGTGATTTCCCGGCCCAGGAAGAAAATCTGGCCTTCCGTGGGTGTGTAGAAGCCCGTGACCAGGTTGAACACCGTGGTCTTGCCCGCGCCGTTGGGACCGATGAGGCCGCGAATTTCCCCGGGTTCGATACGGGTGTTGAAGTTGTACACCGCGCGCAACCCACCGAACCAGTGGGTCATGTTTCTAATTTCCAGTAACGCCATAAGCCCGTGCCTCCTCCTTGGCTTGCTGCCGTCGGGTCAGGAAGGGAATGCGCAATTCCTGGAAGCCCATCAGGCCTCGCGGTCGGCGAATCATGGCGTAAATCAAAATCACAGGGATGACCAGCCATTTGGCCAACTGGAAGGGGCGCAGAATTTCCGTCAGGAACATGAACAGCACCGGGCCCACGATGGAACCCGAAACCGAGTTCAAACCGCCCAGGTACAACATACCCAGGATTTCCGCGGATTTGCGCAGGTCGAAACTGGAGGGGTTGATGTACCCCAGAACATGGGCATACAGCCCACCGGCCACGCCGGACCAAAAGGCATGAGTCAGGAAGGCCACGATTTTCACCTTGCGGGTGTCCACCGTCATCATCTCCGCGGCGGATTCGTTGTCCCGCACCGCGTTGGTGGCCTTTCCCAGGATGGAAGTCACGTAATTCCACATCACCCAAATGCCCAGAACCGTCCAGATGAACACCACGGTAAAGGAGGCCACCTCGGGTTGGTTCATGAAGCCCCGGGGGCCGCCGATGAAATCCAGGTTTTCCACGGTGCTTTTCACGATGAACACGTAGGCCAGGGTGATGATGGCCAGGTAGTCGCCCCGGGTGCGGAAGGAGGGAACGGCCACCAGCAGCGCGGTGACCGCGGTCACCGCACCGGCCAGTATCAAGGCCAGGGGGAAGGCAAAGGGCGCCAGGAATTCGGGGAACACCGGCGGGCCGAACACGTCGTCGTGGACGAAGCCCCACACCATGAAAACGGAAGAAACGTACGCGCCCACGGACATGAACCCGGCCACGGAGACGGAAAACTCACCCATCCAACCGTTGACCAGGTTCAGGCTCAGGGTGAGCAGGATGTTGATACCCAAGAGCCGCAAGACCAGCAAGCGGTAGGGGTCTACCTGGCTCCAAAAGTACAACACCAGGAACAGGAAGAGCACGTGCAGGAACACGTACACGGGTACGGAAAGTTGTTCTTCCCACCATAAGAAAAGGGCCCTGCTCAGCCAGGCCACCACCAGGGTGGGGATGACGTACATCAGCACCACGAAGACCAGCACGGAGGGAATCAGCGAAGGCGTCTTCAAGATGATGGACAGGCCGAAGATGGCAGGCACGGAGCCCAGTCCCAGCAGATAGGCCAGGTCGGGCCCCAGCAGGCGTTCCAGAAACGCGGCCACCGCGGCACCCAACAGCCACGCGCCTACGGGCACATGGCCGAAACGGGTTCGGAACCAGTGCAAAAGCGGTGTCAAAGCCTTTCGCAATGCCATGGTCATCTACCTCGCTTACAGGCGCAGGCGTACGCTGTATTCTTCGCCAAAGAGGCCATAGGGGCGGAAGGTCAAAATCAAGAGCACGATGCTGTAGGCGATAAGGTCCCGCATGGTGGAAGGCAGGGTGGCGGCCACCAGGATCTCGATGAAGCCCAGCAGGAAGCCGCCCACCACCGCGCCGAAAATCGAACCCCGTCCGCCCAGGATGGCGGCCACGAAGGCTTTCCAACCAATCAGCACACCCATGTACGGATCCAGCACCGGGTAGGCCATGCCGAAGAAAATGCCGGCCGCGCCGGCCAGGGCCGAACCCAGGGCAAAGGTGAAGGCAATGATGGTGTTCATGGGAATGCCCAGCAGGGGCACCACGGCGTAATCGAAGGACATGGCCCGCATGGCCATCCCCACCTTGGTCCGGGAGATGAAAAGATGCAAGAGCAGCATCAAGGCAAAGGCCATGACCAGGGTGAGGATTTTCAGATTGGTGACGTGTACCGGACCGATTTTGAAGGTAATCGGGGGGATGAGCAGGGGGAAATCCTTCCGGCTGGCGCCCAACAGGGCCAACACCGCGGTTTCCATGAAAATGCCCACCATGAGACCGGTAATGGCCGCGGAGGCGCGGGGGGCGTCCCGCAAGGGGCGGTAGGCCACCAACTCCACCGCGATGCCCACGAAGGAAGCCAGGAACATGGTCAGGATAAGGGTGAGTACGAAAATCACGATGTTGGAAAAAGGCAGCACCTGAAGCACGGCCAGGCCCAGCAAGGCTGTGGCCACAAAATAGCCAATGTACGTGGCCACCATGAACACATCGCCGTGGGCGAAGTTGAACAGCATCAAAATGCTGTACACCATGCTGTAGCCCAGCGCGATGAGTGCGTAAAAACTGCCCCACTGCAACGCGTTGAACAGTTGCTGTGCCAGTTGTTCCATAATTCCTTGCCTCAGCGTTGTCCCAAAGGCTGGTGAGGCGAAGAGAAGAGAGGCGAGAACTTGGCTCCATTCTAATGCAGAAGGTTTTCATGGGTCAAGGTGGCCGCACCTGAGGTTCCGCCTGCCGAGAAAGGACGCCCGCGTTTTCGTAGGACGAACCGAGCCCTGGACCCCAGGATAAGAGGACACTGTGCGCAGTGGCGAAGCCGCTGGGCACAGTATCTCTTTCTTTACCAGGGGGCCGGCACCCGGTCAGGCCGATACGCTCAGGGAGCAGGCCCGTTTCCGAAGGGCTGTCCAAACTCCTGTCCAAAGATGAGGGTTCGCGCCCGCGCGTGGGAGACCCATGACTACGTCATGGTTGCCAGCAGAGGACGCAAGTGAGGAAATTCCAACTGCAAGTTTTCCAAGAAGGCCCGGGCCTCGGGCGATAAAGCGGCATCGCGCGGCCAGATGGCCTTGAGATAACGTCGAAAGGACAGGTCGGTGATGTTCATCTTGTGGAGCCGGTCGTCGTCTTCCAGAATGCATTGGGGCAACAGAGCCAGTCCCAACCCTTGCAGGACGGCTTCTTTTATGGCATCAGGCGAGTCGAACTCCGCCACCACCACCGGTTGGATCCCTTTTTCCCGGAAAAGGCGCTCCATCCATTTCCGGGTTTGCGTCTCCGGAGGGCGTGCCACCAGCGGTTGCCCTTCCAACTCTTTCACAGAAATGCTGGAACGGTGACGCCAGGGGCTTTCTCGCGGGGCCACCGCGAAATAGGGGATTTCTTGCAAAAGCACATAGGCCACTTCGGTCTCCCCAGGTAACTCGCCCTCGATAAAAGCCAGCGGCAGTTCGTGGGCGGCCACCCGCCGTACCAGGTTCGGTGTGGTATCCGTATGCAAGGAGACGAACAGGTGGGGGTGCCGCCGGTGGAAGCGGTGAATCCACAAAGGAAGCCGATGGGCGGCTACGGTAGGGGTGGAGCCTAAGGGCAGCGTTTGACGTTGATGCTGCCACTTTTGCATACGCCGTTCGGCCGCCCGCAACAGACGAAGGGTGTCCTGCGCGTATTCCAGGAAGATCTGCCCGGCCGGGGTCAGACGCACACCCTGGGGGGTACGGTGAAACAATTGCACGCCTAAACGCGCTTCCAACTGGCGTATGCGCTGACTTACGGCCGGTTGCGACATGAACAGGGCTTCGGCCGCCTTGTTGAAACTGCCGTGTTCCACCACGGCCAGGAAAACGCGCAGCCACGCAGGAACCAAGAAATCCATGAGACTGTCCCTTTTTGGGTTGTGCAAATGGCCAGGCCAGGCAAGTTGGTGGGCTTCTCGCACGCTCCTTTCGTTCTAATCTCAAGTTTGAACCATTATAAAGGTTTTGGCTTAACGTGTCAGGGGACATTTTCCTAAAATAAATCTCGAGCCAGGCGCAGTTCCAGAGAGGAGCAAAGCCTTCTCAAAATATTGGTGTCCTTTGGCTTCCATTTGTAACCAAGGAAGCGCCATGTATGGAAGCCGCACAGTCTTTTTGAACAAGGTTTTCAACCATCTTTGCCCGAAGGAGGAGCGTCATGTTAGCCAATCGATATGCAGGTATGGCGTGGTTGCGGAAGCAATGGCCGTGGTGGACCGCGGGGTTGATGACCGCGCTGGCCGAAATCATCAATTTCCTGTTCCTTCCGTTGGGGAATCCCAAGCATAAGTATATCGGTGTGACCAGCGGGATGGCCCGGATGCTGGCCGGGGTGGAATCCACCCTTTTTGGCGGCAGCCTGATTGCCACCAAACCCGACTACCAGCCGGCCATCCAGTGGATTATCATCGGTGCCATTTTGGCCGCGTTGGTCTTCGCCTGGCTGGAGGGCGAAACCCGGGCCTGGGCGCGGTACTCCAAGCGCAGTCTGGTCTTCGTGGCCCTGGGTGCCTTCCTCTTCGCCTGGGGCACCCGGGTGGCGGGAGGCTGCACCCTGCACCACCTGCTGGGTGGTTTCCCCGCCATGAGCATCAAGAGTTGGGTGGTCATGCTTTTCACCACCATCGGCGCGCTCATTGCTTTTCTCATCATGCGGCGTTTCAATGTCACGCAATTTTTCAAGAGCCAGGAAACTCGTTGGTATGTGGAGGAGGCTCGCAAGGTGGGGTTGGTGGTGGATGCCATCACCCTGGACGAGAAGGTGGACGAGCCTCGCTGGTTGCGTTACGTGCTTTACGTGGTCGTAGGTGGTGTTTTCCTGGTCATTTTGTACAACGCGGTGGCCGGCAACGACTACGCGGTGCAGGCTTTCGGCATCGAATGGGAAAAGACCAAGATGGCCAAGTCCATGCTCACCGCCAAGAACCTGCCCAACATCCTCATGCTCATGGTGGTGGGCGCGTTGCTGGGCCTTTCCGTGGCCAAGACGGGTTTCGGCACCGAGTGCGGTTTGATTAACCCCGAAATGGGCCGCGAGGTGGAAAGCAACGAAAAGGCCGCGGCACGGCGCTGGGGCATTCCCTACTCTCTGCGCACGGTGTTCGCTTCCTACCAGCCCTTCGCCGCTCTTTCCCTGCACATCTTCCTCACCGGGTTGGTGATGTGGATCGCCTTCGCCTTCTTCGGCATCATGGAAGGGCACCACTGGGCCACCGAGGCCTTCGCGGCCAAGTACGTAGGTCCCCTGGGCGCGGCTTTTCATAAAGTTGGCGAGGGCGCCAAGTTCATTCGCGTCAACACCACCCTGCCCATGGACATCTTCGGCGGCTTGCTTCTGGGCATGGGCACGGTGTTCATGATTGGTTGTGAATTCCGCAACTATGGGCGGACGGGCCTGCTGTACATCACCGGCCTGCTCATCTGGCCCTTCTTCTACCTGGGGTACCTGCCCTACACCCTGGCCCGGGACTTCTGGGATGGCCTGATGGCCGTCGGTCACTATGCTCCCACCACCTTCGCGGCGGCCCTCATCGCGCCGCAAAGCCCCACGTTGCAAGTCATCATCTATGGGCTGTACGTGTTCATGTGGCTCGGCCTTTTCGTCTGGGCCGTGCGCAAGGGTGCGCGCAACATTGGCGTCACGCCCAAACAGTTGCTCAGCATTCCTTCCGAGGAAATGTACGTGGCCCGCTTGGAGAAGTTGAAGAAGGAAGGGCGCCTGGACGACGTGCTGGCCCTGGAGAAGGAACTGTACGAGGAGGCCGCGGGCAAGTAAAATACCGGCACGAACGCATAGGGGGCGGGGGTATTCCCGCCCCCTCATTTTTTGAGAAGAAGGTGGAGGCATGAGCCAACGAACGAAGCACGCGAAAAACCGGAAAGGCCCTGCCCACCTGGCCGTGTGCCGGGGGGCTTTGCGCACGGCCCTGGGCGGTCTGGCGGGGTACGCCCTGTTCCTGCTGGTCGCGGTGGTTGGCGGGCTGTCCGAGGCTCTGGCCCAGGGGCCCTGGTTGACCTTGCTTTGGGGCGCGGTCCTGGCTCTGGCCGGGTATGCCACCCTGTGCCTGTATGGGCATCAGCGGGTGGCCCGTTGGGGCGCGGTGGGCGCCATCTTACTGGTGGCTGGGGTGGTCACCTGGTTCCCGCCCACCGAGTTCATCAGCATGACCCTTCAGGCCCTGGGGCTGGCTGGGTTCAGCCTGGTGCTTTTCGATTTGGGCCGGGTGCTCAACCGGCCGGTGGAAGTCCCCGGAGGCCTGATTTTCCTGGCCGTGGTCGGGGTGGTCTTGAACACGCCCATCACCGTCCTGGCCGGTCTCGCGCTGCTGGCTGCCGGGGCTTTGCTGGCCTGGCGTCGGCTGGGGTTGTGAGGGAACGGCGTCGAGTTACGGGAAATCTCCTCCCCCGCAGCCATCGAGCGTCAATCCACCATCGGAAACAGGTGTATGCGTCCTTTCCTGCTCGAGGTTTCCCCAGGGTGGTGAATGTGAAGCGTATTGCTTTTTCAAAAAAGAAAAATCCGGGGGCGCCAACCATTGCATCTTTATGGTACACTTGGGGAAAAGCAACCGGGGTAAACGGAAGGATGGACGGACGTATCACCTTGACGGTGGATGGCATTCAGGTCACCGTACCGGAAGGGGCAACCCTGCTGGAGGCCGCGCAACAGGCACAACGGGACGTGCCCACGTTGTGTTACCATCCTCATTTGACGGCCAACGGTTTGTGCCGGTTGTGTGTGGTGGAAGTGGAAGGCGCGCGGCTTCTCCAACCTGCGTGTGTGGCTAAGGCCCAGGAGGGGATGGTGGTCTACACCCGCAGCCCCCGGGTGGATAGGGCGCGGCGCACCATTTTGCTCCTGTTGGCCTCGGCTACCGACGTTTCCGAAGACGCCAACC
Source organism: Anaerolineales bacterium (assembly GCA_026996855.1). Lineage (GTDB taxonomy): Bacteria > Chloroflexota > Anaerolineae > Anaerolineales > DRMV01 > S139-71. The sequence goes on along the minus strand of JALWJZ010000118.1, from coordinate 5,440 downwards.
TGCAGGCCCTGCTCCGGGAATACGACGTGGACCCCCAGGTACTGGGCGAGGTGGAAACCCGCACCTATCCTCTTATTGACGACAACCCCATGTACGTGCGGGATTACGCCAAGTGCGTGTTGTGCTGGCGTTGTGTGCAAATCTGCGCGGAGGACGCCCAATACACTTTCGCCATCACCCTGGCCGGCCGCGGGTTCCACACCCGCATCGACACCTTCTATCACATGTCCATGCCCGAAAGCACGTGCGTTTTCTGCGGTCAGTGCGTGGAGGTCTGCCCCACCGGTGCCCTCAAGCCCCGACGGGAATATTTGCTGGAACATGGTTACCAGCCGGAAGACCTGGTGCACGTGGCCGCTTTCGACGTGGCCCCGGTCCATCGTCCGGCCACGGCCTTTGCTTCCGGGCAAGGACAGGCTTCTGAATAACGAGCCACTCCAGGCTCGGCATATCGTTCGCTTTCTGAAGTTCGCACACCCTTTCGGAGTGGGCCGGTCACCGCAGGAGGCGGGTATGAGCAGCACGTTGTTTCTCTGTTTCGTCCTGGGCATTGCCCTTTTCGTGCTCTTCGTGCTTACCCAATCCATCAAAATCGTTCGCGAGTGGGAACGCCTGGTGGTGCTGCGCCTGGGTCGCGTGGTGGGTGTGAAAGGCCCCGGCCTGGTCTTCCTCGTCCCCTTCCTGGACCGCGGCATTCGCGTGAGTTTGCGAGAACGGGTGCGGGAAATTCCCCACCAAACCTGCATTACCAAGGACAACGCCTCCATTTCCGTGGACTTCATCTGGTACTACAAAGTGCTGGATCCCTTGCAAAGCGTGATGCAGGTGGAAGACTTCGAGAGCGCGGCCCAAGGGATGGCCACCACCACCTTGCGGGCCGTCATCGGCGGCATGTTGCTGGACGAAGTACTCTCTCAGCGTGAAGCCATCAACGAACTGTTGCGCACCCGCCTGGACGAGGTGACGGAGCGCTGGGGCGTGAAGGTGACCAACGTGGAAATTCGGGAAATCATCCCGCCTCGGGAAATCCAGGAGGCCATGAACCGGCAGATGTCCGCGGAGCGGAACCGCCGGGCCTTGGTGACCGAATCGTTGGGCAAGAAGGAAGCGGCCATCAACGTGGCCGAGGGCGAGAAGCAGGCTGCCATCCTCAAAGCCGAGGGCGAAAAGCAGGCCACCATCTTGCGGGCCCAGGGCGAGCGCGAAGCATTGATTTTGCAGGCCGAGGGCTTCACCCTGGCCTTGCAGAAAATCAACGAAGCCGCCAGGGTGTTGGATCCCCGGGCTTTGACCCTGCAGTATTTCGAAACCCTCAGCAAAGTGGGTGCCGCGCCTTCTACCAAAATCGTGGTTCCTCTGGAGTTCACGGCTTTCGTCAGGGATTATCTGCGCCAGGGCCGGGGGAGCGATGTTCAAACGCCGGAAACCTCCTGAACCCCCGGCGCGCATGACGCGCGAGCAAGAGGGCGGCCCACGGGTCGCCCTCTTGTGTAAATGGGTAGGGAACGGACGCTTTCAAATTCCATCAACTCCATCTTCAAGGAGGTGCCATCATGGATCCCAAATGGCAAGCCTGGGTACAGGAACGTAAGGCCCTCATCGACGTGGCCATGGGCCGCGCGCCGGCCGATGTGGTCATCCGCAACGGCCGCTGGGTGAGCGTGCAGACCGGGGAAATCCTGCCCGGAACGGACATCGCGGTCAAGGGCCAGCGCATCGCGTACATCGGCCCCGATGCTTCCCACACCATTGGGGAACGCACCCAGGTACTGGACGCGGAGGGCATGTACCTGGTGCCCGGCCTGCTGGACGCCCACATGCACATCGAATCGGGCATGGTCACGGTCACGGAGTTCGTCCGGGCCGTCGCGCCCTGGGGCACCACGGGCATGTTCGTGGACCCCCACGAGATTGCCAACGTGTTCGGCCTCAAGGGCGTGCGCCTGATGGTGGAAGAAGCCCGGGTCCAGCCGGTGCACGTGTGGGTGCAGGTGCCCTCCTGCGTGCCCTCCGCGCCGGGCCTGGAGACCGCGGGCGCGACCATCGGCCCCGAGGAGGTGGCCGAGGCCATGACCTGGGAGGGCATCATCGGACTGGGGGAAATGATGAACTTCCCTGGCGTGTTCAACGGCGATGAAAAGATGCTGGCGGAAATGGCCGTGACCTACCTGGCGGGCAAGACCATCGGCGGGCATTACGCCTCGCCCGACCTGGGCCTGCCCTTCCACGGTTACGTGGCCGGCGGGGCCGAAGACGACCACGAAGGCACCCGGATGGAGGACGCCATCGCCCGGGCCCGCCAGGGCATGAAGGTGATGATGCGCCTTGGCTCCGGCTGGAAGGACGTGGCCGCCCAGGCCCGGGCCATCACCGAGGGGAAACTGGACCCCCGCCACTTCCTCCTGTGCACCGACGACTGCCACGCGGAGACCTTGGTCTACGAAGGTCACATGGACCGGGTGGTGCGGGAGGCCATTGCCCAGGGCATCCCGCCGGTGACAGCCATCCAGATGGCTACCCTGAACACCGCGGAGCACTTCGGCGTAGCCCGGGAGGTGGGCCTGCTCGCGCCGGGCCGGTACGCGGACATCCTCCTGGTGCCTGACCTGGTCAACTTCCGGGCCGTGCGGGTCATGGCTAAGGGCCGGTGGATTGCCGAGGACGGCCGCTGGCTCATCGACCTGCCCCCCTACACCTACCCCGAATGGGCGCGGCAGTCGGTGCACCTGGCCCGGCCCGTGACCGCTGCGGACTTCCGCCTGCCCAGCCGGGCCAACCCCACGGTCACGGCCCACGTCATCGGCGTGGTGGAAAACCAGGCCCCCACCCGCCACCTCATCATGGAAGTGCCCGTGGAAAACGGCGAGGTCCGGCCCAACATCGAGCGGGACATCGCCAAGGTCGCGCTGGTGGAGCGGCACCGGGGCACGGGCATCGTGCAGGTGGGGCTGGTCCACGGCTTTGGCTTCACCGAACGGTGCGCGGTGGCCTCCACCGTGGCCCACGACAGCCACCACCTGGTGGTGGTGGGCACGGACGAGGAGCAAATGGCTATCGCGGTGAACAAACTGGCCGAGGTGGGCGGCGGCCAGTTGGTGGTCAAGGACGGTCAGGTCATCGGCCTGGTGGAACTGCCCGTCGCGGGGCTGATGTCCACCGAGCGGGCGGACGTGGTGGCGCAAAAGGCCCGCAGCGTGCTGGAAGGCTTCCGGGCCTGCGGCTGCACCATGGAGAACCCCAACATGCAACTGAGCCTGCTGGCCCTGGCCGTGATTCCCGAACTGCGCATCTCCGACAAGGGCCTGGTGGACGTGGCCCAATTTCGCATCATTCCCGTGTTGGAGGATGGCGCGTAACCTCTTCGCCGGTTGGCAGGCACCGCAAAAGCCGGGCGCTCCGCCCGGCTTTTCTATTTCTGGAAAAAGGCTTCCACCGCGTCGGAAGGCGTGATGCGGTCCTCCAGCAAGGCCCTTTCCTGCTCCTTCATGCGCGCGTGCCAGGGTTCGAGGATTTCTATACTGGGTAAAGGGTCCAGGCTGAGGAGGTCGTCCGGGTTCCAGGTCAGGGCGCGCGGCCAGGGTTCCATGGGGGTTACGGGTAACCAGCCGCCCGTTTCCATCAAAGCCTGGCGCACGTCCTGGGTGTGCAGCGTGCGCACCAAATCCAGCGCCTGCTGGTAGACGGGAGACGAAGGCAGGTCGCGATGCAGGGCCCAGGCGTACGTCCAGCCCAGGTTGACCGTGGGTTTCCCCTGGGGAGAGGGGATGCGCACCGGTTTGCGGTTGACCAGGTCCGCCCCTTCGTCGTAGCGGGCCAGCCAGGCCGGGTGGTGGTACGCATAGCGAAGCAAATCGTCCAGGCTTCGCCAGGTCAACACGTTTGGGGGAAGGGTGCGGTTTCGTCGGGAGCGATGGATGAGGGAAAAGACTTCCAGCAGCGCCTCTCGGTCCGAGGCGCGTTCCGGCACGGGAGGAAACGCGCCGTTGGCGGCCCGGTACAGCGCCCACAAGGGCCAGGGTGGTTCCAATCCGGCCGGATAAGCCCACGTATCGGGGGGTTGGGCCCAGGCATACCAGGATTGCCTCGACCACCGTTCGGCCAGGGCTTCTTCCACCCAAAACACCCAGGCGTCCCCGGCCCAGGGGAGGGCGTAAGGCTTCTGGCGCACCCATACCGAGGCCCGGGTATAGGGATACCAGGGCGTTTCTTCGAAGATGACCTTCCAGGTCTCGTCTTCGGGAAAGGGGGCCAGTTGGTTTCGGTGTGCGAGGTGTTCGATGGCTCCCTGGGAAAGCAGGAGCACGTGGGGCAGGGCCTGGGGGGCTGCTATCTCCAGGTTCGTCAAAAGCAACGCCATATCCTGTTCTCGAAAGACCCGCACCTGCAATTCCACGCCCCGTTCCCGGGCGAAAGCCTCCAGTCGCGCGCGCAGGAAAGCACCGCCGGGGGTGTCCGGCGTCCAGGGCGCGGGCAGCCAGACCCGTAGCACCGGAGGTGCGGGCGTGGGCGAAAGCGAGGGCCGCGGCGTGGGCGTGGGGGCCAGGGGAAACCAGGCGGTGTTCTGACACCCTACCAGCAAGAGGCCCAATGCCAGCAAGATGCCCATCCAGAACCGCGCACCTGTGGGGGCCAAGGACCGCACCGGATTCGCGTCAGCCTGTACGCCTTGGGCGAAAGATTCGGTACGCATTGCCTTCCTAACCCAGGTGAGGGCCTCTGAGAAGGTGCGACGAGGAAGGCGTGAGGACCACGCCTTCCCCAATCGCCCTTTGCGGTTACGGTTGCGGTGTGGTTTGAGGTGTGGGTGGCGCCACGGTGATGGGTTTCAGCGCCGGAGTGGGCGGTGCCAGCAGCAACCGGATTTGCGGCGGGAGTTCGGGTTTCGTGGGGACGTACGCCTTCCACACCTCGTCGTAGATTTCGATGTCCGCCTTGGTTCGCGCCTCCTGCAACCATTGTTGCAAGGCTTCCTGCAGGCGACGCTGATACTGTTGCTCGCTCAGGGGGCGCTTTTCTTTTCCCAGCACCTGAAGGATGTGCCAGCCATACTGGGTACCCACCAATCCGCTGATTTCGCCCACTTCCAGCGAGAAGGCCATGGCCTCGAACTCGGGTACGGTGTCCCCCCGGGCAATCCAACCAATGTCGCCGCCTTGCTGGGCCGAGCCCAGGTCTTCGCTGTAGTTTTGCGCCAGCAGGTGCCAGTCTTCCCCTTTTTGCAAACGTTCCAGCACTTCCTTGGCCGTTTCTTCGTCTTTGACGAGGATGTGGCGCACCCAGACCTGCTCTTCCTCTCGGGCCACGGTTTTGGCCAGTTCCTGGATGAACTTGTCTCGATAGAGGTAATCCCGGAAGATGCGGCGCAAATCGTTCATGGAAAGGCCGGTTTCCTTGAGAAAGGCCTGCAAATCTTCCTGAAAAGCCTGTTCGGTGTAAGGGG
>JALWJZ010000117.1 GCA_026996855.1 Anaerolineales bacterium | reverse complement strand
CTCATCCTTCGGCGGGGAAAGGCCTCCGGCCATCGTCTCGGTGCACGGCGGCCCCACCTCGCAACGGGTGGCCGCCTTCAACCCCCAGGCCGCGTATTTCACCAGCCGGGGCTACGCTTATGTGGAACTCAACTACCGGGGTTCCACGGGGTACGGACGGCGCTACATGCTGGCGCTGCGGGGCCGGTGGGGCCAGGTGGACGTGGAGGACGCGGTTTCCCTGGCCCGCTACCTGGCCCGGCAGGGCCTGGCCGACCCCCAGCGCCTGGTCATCATGGGAGGCAGCGCGGGGGGCTACACCGTGCTCAACGTGCTCATTCGCCACCCCCAGGTGTACCGGGCGGGCATCGCGCTGTACCCTGTTACCGACCTGTTCGCCATCGCCCGGGAAACCCACAAATTCGAACGTCACTACACCGATATGCTGGTGGGGCCGCTGCCCGAAGCCGCGGAGAAGTACCGGGCCTGGTCGCCCCTGTACCACGCGGAGCGCATCCGCACGCCCGTGGCCATCTTCCAGGGCGCGGAGGACAAAGTGGTCACCCCGGGCCAGGTGGAGCGTTTGGTGGAGGCTCTGCGCCGCAATCGGGTGCCCCACGTGTTCAAACGCTACGAAGGCGAGGGCCACGGCTTCCGCAAACCCGAAACCCTGGAAGACCTGTACACCACCATCGAGGGGTTCCTGGAAGCGCATTTGGGGTGAAACCGACCTGGGACATCCTCACCCGGCCATCCGCATATCCGCTCATTCGCTCCTTTGCCCACCCGCTACAACGCGGTCACCTCGCCCCACCAGGACCAGCCCAGGGTTTGTTGCAGGCGGGGGGCATACAGCACCGTGGAAGGTCGCGGGTCGCGGCGGTAGAGGTTGCGCACCACCCGACGCACTTCCGGCACCCGCCAGAAGGCCAGCAAACGGCCCTGATAGGGGTCGTCGGTCCAGTAACCCACCCGCAACGGCAGGGGCGCGTGTTTGAGCACATGCCCTTTCAGGTCCTGGTAAAAGGGTTCCAGTTGGGGAAGGACGTCGCGAATCCAGCGCCACTCGGCGTCGGCCAGGGCTTCGGTAAAACTGCGCCCGGCCGCGTCCAACAAGGCCTGCTGCTCCCCGGTACAAGGCACGGGTAAAGGCAGCACATCCCGGGTGGTTTCCAGCATGGCCTCCCCTGCTACCTGCCCGTCCTCCAGACGTATCCACAACACCCGCAGGCGCTCCACCCGGCGAAGAGGGATGTCGGGCACATGCAACCCTGCCAACCAGGGCCAGCGATGCAAGAGCAAATCTTCCAGGCGCCGTAACAGGTCGGGCAGGGCCCGGTTGGGGACCCGTGCGGTCACCTCTCGCCGCACCCGCTCCCGAAAGGCCCGGTCCCGTCGGGTGGCGTACACAAAGACAGCGGTGAACACGGCCTGGCGCACCGCTTCACCGGGCAGATAAGGGCGCCCCTGTTCGTTCCGGGGAAACCCTCCCGGAGACACGGCCACGGGAGCATACAACACCAGGTTCATGGACGCACCTCCTCTCCCCAGGGTCAGGGCGGGCTTGAGGTTCGGAAAACCCCCGGGCCTGCCCCAGAGCCATCCCCGGGGAGTTCCCGGACCTCCCAGGGAAACCAGGCCCGGGGGAAGACCTGCGTCGTGGTGTCAGGCTTCCTGGTGCTCGTAAACGACCCGGTAGCCGTGCAAAATTTCCCCGGGCTGCGGGTTCATCCTCTCGGCCACTTCCAGCAGGGCCAGCGCGGATTTGTTCAGATTCGCCCGACCCACGAAACCGGCCACCCGAGCCGCCTCCAGCGCGTTGTCGAATTCTTCCTTGGAGAGGCCGCTGGCCTTGAGGGCCTTTTCGATATTACGGGGCAGGATGCGCACCTTCTGCTCTTTGACGAACAGGGTGCCGGCTTCCCGCAGAGCCTGAAGCACCCGCACGATGAGGGGATTCACCGGGTTGCCGAAGCCCTTGGGCACGCCGGCCAGGGCCTCGTCCAGTTTGCGGCCGGCCTCGGTTTCCACGATGTTGCCATCGGGCAGAATGTCGATGAAGTGGCGGGCCTCCAGTTTCTCCAGAGCCCAGCGCACCTTGTCCCGGTCGTAATGGCTCAGCCGCTCATACACTTCGTCCACGGTCATACCCTGGGCGGGCAAGACGTGGAAGACCTCCAATTCGAACTTGGTCAGGTGGGGCAGGCGGCGAATGCCCTCGGCCAGGTGGGCGTACATGTACCCCGCTTTGGTGGGTTCCGCGGTGCCCACCAGGCCCGCTTCCTTGGCTTCCTGCCACCACTCCAGGTTGGGCGCGGAGAAGGTCTTGCGGGTCATGGTGATGGCTTTCACCGCGGTGGAGGAGATGTCTCGCTCGTCGCGCGCCTGGTCCTCCAGCACCCAGCGACCGTAGTCGGTCAGGGTGAAGATGTCCCGTCCCTTTTCATCCACCTCGGTGCGGATGAGTTGGAAGGACTCCAGGCTGTACAGGGCTTCCCGCAGCATGAAGTTGTCGTCGTACCAGCGGGCCAGGTCCTTGGCCTCCTGGAACTGGCGGGCGATTTCCTGGAATTTGCGGGGCATTTCCTGGATGCGCCGGCCATACCGCTCCAGCAGGGCCTTGTACTCCTTCACCTTGCGGTCGATCATCTCTCGGCGCAGGCGTTTGAAGGTGGGCACCTCGTCCTCGTTGCCCGTGGCGTGGTAACGGTCCCACAAAGCCTGGATGGTCTTGAGCACCTCGGCCTCCTCGGCTTCAATGGCGAAACTCCACACCTCGGCCCGAGGGCCATCCCACCACAGGCGGAAAACCTCCAGGGCCCACTCGCCCGCAGGCAACAGTTCCCCGTCGGAACCCACCAAGGCTCGGGCTTGAAGGGCCGCCAGTGCACTTTGGGGAATGTCTTCGCCATCGGCATACCGGGCCAGGCTCCAGAGAATCTCTTCGGAGAGCACGGTGCCGGTGACGAAGCAGCCCAGGGTCAGGGTTTGCTTGAGGGCCTGGCCCAGCGCGGTGAAGGTGTAGATGTCCGAGTTGGGCACGCTGTAGGCGATGAGGCGCATGGCCTCCAGCAGGTGCTCCTCGTGGGAACCGGTGGGCAGGTGTCGGGCCTCGGCGGGGCCCACGGGCGCCTTACGGATGAACTCGGCCAGGTGGTCGTCCAGCACCAGCCGCGGGGTCGCGGCCTCGTAGATTTCCAGCAAGCGCTGGCCGTACTCGGTGAGCACGATGCGCTCCCTTTTGGCCTCCCGGTCCCACACGCGCGCGGCAAAACCCCGTTCCATGAGGGGCTTCACGGCCAGGGGGCCCACCCGGTCGGCGCGGCGGGCTGCGTCCAGCATGGCGATGATTTCACTGCCCACCCAGCGCCAGTCGTCGGGCCATTCGTCGGGCCTGGCCAGACCATAGGCCTCCCGGATGACCAGGTCGCCGCCTACTTCCACGTCTTCTTCGGCATAAGCCCGGGGGCCGTGCTGGTACAGGTCCCGCAAAATCTGGGCCACCCCTACTCCCAAATACGTGGGGGTCCAGCGGTACAGGGTATGCTGACGCACCAGGTTGGCCCGCTCCAGTTCCGTGTACACCTTCAAGTCGTCCTCGGTGATTTCCGTAAAGGGCTTCCGGGCTTCCTGGTCCCGCAAAAGCCGTTCCAGGGCCAGGGCATGTTCCTTGCGCAAAATCATGGCTACACCTCCCTTTGGGGCGATGGTCGTTGGTCTCAGTCCATGGCCGCGAACATCTTGTCCAGGCGTTCGGCCACGTCCACGTCGAAAAGGCGAATGGTAGGCACCAACCAGGTGGCAAAGTAACGGTCGTCACCGTCCTTGTTCTTGCCGAAATACACCAGGGAAAAGCGGCCCGATTCGGTGCGCTTGCGGATGATGTCTCGGGCTTCCCGCAAGGCCCGACGCATCTTGTTGGGCAGTTGTTCAAAGGGATAGGCACGGCCCTCTTCCCCCCGCTTTTGGATGAACTCGGTGGTCAGGCCGCTGGAATGGAAAGCCTCCAACAATTTGCCAAAGCCCCGTTTCTTGAAATACGCCAGCAGAAGTTCTGCGGCCGGCAGGGTGAACAGCAACGTTTCTTCCCCCTGTGGGTCCTGGTAATAGGCGCGAATCACGCCCCGCCGGTCCTCCAACCCCACCCGCACCAGCAATTTAGCACCTTTGGGAAGTTCGGTGAGGATTTCCCGCACCTCGAAGGTTTCCCCACCTTCTTCGTACACATCGCCCACCTGCCGACCTTTTTCGGTCTCGGAGACGAACACTGTCTCCACCCCTTCCCGCAAACCCATGACGAGGTCGAAACCCCAGGCTTTCAGACTTCGGAGTTTGACCTCGATTTCCTCGGGAATGTCGGTCCAGTTTTCCCGCACGAACGTGTTGAGGGCGCGCTGATGACGGCGAGCCAGTTCTTCCGCGCTTACCCAACTGCGTCTTTTCTTGGCCATGTTTCGTCCTCCTTTGGATGAAATCCACTCGAGTTTTACAAAGGCAGTATATCCGCTTTCTGTAGAAAGGGTGTTGAAAGATTCATAGAAAAGCATTAGCGCCGGGCCGGGCATCTTGTCCCACTCGTGGGCCTCGGGTATAAGAAAGAAGCAAAACCAACGTGCCCATGCTTTCCCTTCACCGGAGGCACATCATGTGGGAACAAATTCGCACGCTGGATCCGCAAAACATGCTGGGCGACATCGAAAACCTGCCCGCCCAGATGGAAATGGCCTGGGAAACGGGACAGGTCCTCCCCCTCCCTCGACGCCCGAAGGCCTTTCGCGGCATCGTACTGGCGGGCATGGGGGGCTCGGCCATTGGCGCGGACTTGCTGGCTTCCTGGTTGGTGGCTCACCTTCCTCTACCGGTGGTGGTATGGCGGCAGTACGACCTACCCGCCTGGGCGCAAGGCCCGGAAACCCTGGTGGTGGCCTCTTCCCACTCGGGCAACACGGAAGAAACCCTTTCCGCGTTCCGGGCCGCGGTCGAGCGAGGCTGCACGGTGGTGGCCATGAGCACCGGCGGCCGGTTGGGCCAAGCCGCGCAGGAGGCCGGCGTTCCCTGGTGGCGCTTCGAGCATCCCGGTCAGCCCCGGGCCGCGGTGGGGTTTGGTTTCGTGCTCCCTTTGGCCCTGTTGCATCGCTTGGGTCTGCTTCCCTTCGACCCCACAGCCCCCCTTCGGGAAACGGTGGCGGCCATGCGCGACCAACAGAAGCGCCTGGAACCCGATGTTCCCACGGTGCAAAACCCCGCCAAGCGCATGGCCGGGCAGCTGATGGGCCGGCTGGTGACCGTGTTCGGCGCCCAGCACCTGGCCCCGGTGGCCCGCCGTTGGAAGGGGCAGATAAACGAACTGGCCAAAGCCTGGGCACAATTCGAGGTGCTCCCCGAAGCGGACCACAACACCCTGGCCGGGATTCACCATCCCGAAGCCCTGCACGCCACCACCATACACCTCTTCCTGGATGCGCCCAGCCTGCACCCCCGCAACCGCAAACGGGTGCACCTGACCCGTCAGGTCTTCCTGGAAGAAGGGCTGAACACCGACCTCATCCAGGCCGCAGGCAACTCGGCTCTGGCCCACCAGTGGACCCTGCTTCACCTGGGCGACTACATCGCCTATTACCTGGCCCTGCACTACCAGGAGGACCCCACTCCGGTGGTGAGCATTCAGGAGTTCAAGAAGCGGATGAGGGAATAAGCGGATTTGCGAATGAGCGAAGGGGTGGATAACCGAATGAGCGGGAACCCGTCACACCCCTGGGTTGAAAGCGACTCTGGCATGCCGCGATGCGTTGCGTGCGGCTCTCAAGAGACCGAGCCGGTAGAAACCTGGCAGGGCTACCGGCTGCGACGTTGCCGCGTGTGCGGCCTGACCTTTACCGAAAATCCCCGTTACCGGGTGAACGACTACCAGGCCCTGTACCGAGGCGAGGAAGAGGCCGCGCCCCTGCCCGAAGCGTGGCAGTTCGTATACCAGGCGCCGGTGCGGGCCCTGGCCAACGAAGCCCTGGCCTGGTGGGTGCCCACCCCCTGGCTTTCGGCCGCCGAGCGCGCCGCGCTGGCCTGGCTTCGGAAACACGCGCCGCCCGGTTCCCGGTTGCTGGACATAGGCTGCGGTGCGGGCCGGTTCTTGCGGGCGGCCCGAAAGGCCGGCTTCGACGCGGTGGGGATGGAAGTGGACCCCTCACTGGTGGCCCTGTTGCGCCGGGCCGGGCTGCCCGCTTTCGTGGGCGCGCTCCCCGACGCCTGGACGTGGCAAGGCCCCCCACCCTGGGCCGTGACCCTCTTCGAGGTCCTGGAACATTTCCCCGACCCCGCGCCTCCCATTGCCGCCCTGCGGGAACGCTTTCCCCAGGCCGTGGTGCTGGCCAGCGTGCCTTCTCCGTTCCGGCCCGAACGGGTGCTGTGGAACGAACGTTACCCCTACGACTATCCACCCAACCATTACCTGCGCTGGACGCCGGAAGCCCTTCGGCGCTTCTTCCGACGGATGGGGTACCCGCGGGTGGAAGTGCTCCTGCCCCCGCCCCTGGGCTCGGAGCATACCCGCATCCAACTGGCCTTGATGCGCTGGTTCGCCCGCCTCCAGAGCGGCCCGCTTCCTTCTGCAGAGCGCCTGCCCCAACATCCTGGGGTCGGGTTACGGGCCTGGGCCACCGTGTCGGCCCTGGCCACCAAGGGCATGGAAGTGGCCCTCAACTTCGTCCTGGCGCCCTGGGCCTGGTGGGCTGCTCGCCAGGGCGCTTCGGCCCTATCCATGTTGACCATCGCCTACCCCAGCCCCGGGCCATGAGGTTCAGGCGACGGGCATCAACCGCCACCATTCGGTGGTGAACAAAACGTAACAGGCCAGCAGCAAAAAGAGGAGCAAGAGGAGGCATCCGCAGCCGATACCAGTGCACGAACAGCCCCGGCCGAAACCGAAACGGTCCTGGAGGAAATCGAAAAACCAGGTCAGCAGAGCCAGACGCAACAAACCACCCAAACATCCTGGTCGCTCGTCCATCATCCACCTCGCAAGGTTCAGGCGTTTTGCATGTTCGAACAAATACGCACCCAGAGCCACGGCGAACACGGAGAATCCGCTGGAGCGGATTAACATTTTTTCTCTGTGTTTTCTGTGCCTCTGTGAGAAAATGTGATGGCTTTTGCGGCTTTTGTTGGTTTTTGAAAAACGCGTGTGCAAGGTTCGCAGCGGTTACCCGAAAGGGTCTCCCCTCGTAGGATAACACATCACCCCACCCCAAGGAGACCGAGAAAATGGCCAGGGACCTCGCTATGGAGGCCAAAATGACCAGGTGGCGAAAATCCTCCACTCCGCCGAACCCTCACCTCGATTTCCATCCAGGTTTTAAACTTATCAGCACAGATAACACCGAAAATGAAAGCGAAAATCCCCGGGGCAGAAAGGACAAAAAAGGATTTTCGTTCTGGCGCACCTGGCCCCTTTGTGGTATAAAGGGGATGTTCGAAAAAATCCTTTCAGGAAGGGCGAGAATCGTCGAACACCCTGAACAAAGGAAAAAATGCCTTTTTCCGCTCATCGCTTCGACTGGGGTGCACCCCCTACGGCTCGCTCGAGAGCACTGAAAGCCTGAGGGGCCTTCTGAGACTGGACCTGCCGGAGCGGGTGCACCCCCTACGGCTCGCTCGAGAGCACTGAAAGCGGATGGTAGAAGGTGAGCTCTGGGGTGACTGCTAATGGGGTGCACCCCCTACGGCTCGCTCGAGAGCACTGAAAGGAAGTCCTGGACACGCCTCTGGTTTGCGATTGCGATGGTGCACCCCCTACGGCTCGCTCGAGAGCACTGAAAGTCCGCAACGTCCGGGCAATGGTGTCCAGGGGGCGGGGTGCACCCCCTACGGCTCGCTCGAGAGCACTGAAAGCTTTTGTGGCTTTGCTCATGAAGGATTGAGATGCAGGGTGCACCCCCTACGGCTCGCTCGAGAGCACTGAAAGTTTTGGTTGGCGATGGTGATGACTTTCACCCTTTTCCGGTGCACCCCCTACGGCTCGCTCGAGAGCACTGAAAGTCTCTCGCGAGAAGGGGAACACGCGGGTTTCCGGGTGGTGCACCCCCTACGGCTCGCTCGAGAGCACTGAAAGATGGCATGGTTCTGGCGGCGTTACTGGCGGTTTATGGTGCACCCCCTACGGCTCGCTCGAGAGCACTGAAAGACACCAGGTTCTTGCGCAGGTTGTCCAGGAACCGGGGTGCACCCCCTACGGCTCGCTCGAGAGCACTGAAAGTCGTTTCGCCACACCTGGATGGCCGTGGCTCCCGTGGGGTGCACCCCCTACGGCTCGCTCGAGAGCACTGAAAGCCACGAGGGGGCCAGACGATGATGAGGTGTGCCGAGTTGGGTGCACCCCCTACGGCTCGCTCGAGAGCACTGAAAGAGCGCGGCAATCTCCTCCTCGGTGTAGCCGAGGAGGAGGGTGCACCCCCTACGGCTCGCTCGAGAGCACTGAAAGGGGCGGAAGCGGGCAGGGCGGAACGGCTGTTGACCTTACCCGGTGCACCCCCTACGGCTCGCTCGAGAGCACTGAAAGGGAAGGTACGGGCATCGATAATCCCCCGCCCTTTGGTGGTGCACCCCCTACGGCTCGCTCGAGAGCACTGAAAGCGACAAAATAATTAT
>JALWJZ010000116.1 GCA_026996855.1 Anaerolineales bacterium | reverse complement strand
CAAGGCCTCCAGGAACTGGAAGAAGGCCCGGCGCCCCTGGCCCCGCTGGCCAATGGGAAAGAGGTAGAACAACACCCGCAGGCCCAGGTCCCAGGGGTTCACCGGGGCCAGGTATTTTTCCGCCAGGGCGCGTACCTGCCCGCGAGCGCGGTCAATCTCGTCCAGCCGCGAGGGCGGCACATCCCGGATGTAGTGCTGGAGTTTGACCGAACGCCCATCGTCTTCCACGAAGAGGAAGTCCAGCAGAAACGCGGCCTTGCGCTCTTCGTAACGGCGGTACTGCTGCAGTTTGCGCTGAAAGGTCTGCCAGCCCTCCAGGTTCAGGCTGGCCTGCCAGCGGTCCGTAATGTATCCGGCCCAGGCTTCCAGGTCGGCCCCGGTGGGCTGCACCTGGGGATGATGAAACACAGGCACCACATACACCGGCGTGCCCAGCCAACTGCGCAGCCGGGTGCGCAGAAAGGCCTCCCCGGCCAGGAGCACCTGGTAGCATTCCGGGCACAGGCGATAATTGCGATAGAAATTGGTCTCCACGAACCCGCTGGCGAAGCCGGGTTTATCGGTGATGTAGAATTTGAGCCAGAAGCGGCTGGTGTCTTCGGTGAGGCGTTCTCGCGGTTGGCCGCACACATAGCAAACGCCCGGTTTGGCCTGGGCGAACAGTTCGTCCAGGTAGTAGCGGAAGAGGAGCCGGTGATACGCGGGTTCGCGAGCCAGCCAGCGTCCGTCCAGGTGCAGGGTGTACAGGTAATTCGCCCGACGGTCCAGCCCCAGTTGTGCCCGCAATCCGGCTTCGAGCATGGCCGCCATCACGGGGATGGTGCGCTTGGCGCCATGCCGGCGGGCGTAGGCCTGCCACACCGCGGCGTCAGGCCCCTGGGTGGACCCGGTGGCCAGGGCTTCCAGTTCCGCGCGGCGGCCCCGGGGCACCCACTCCCAGCGGCTCCAGCCCAGCGCGGCCAGATCCCACACCCAGCGGTAGCGAGCCTGACCTCCGGGCAGTTCCAGGGCAATGGCGTCCAAAGTGGACCCCAGCCGTTCGCGCAGGTCATCCGCTTCCAGGCCGCTGTCGATGCGCCCGACCAGGGCGGGCAGGGCCTGGGAAATCAAGTATTCCAGGCGAGCGACCGTGACCCGGTTCTGAGGCTTGTTGCGGGGCGCGTGCCCCAGCCACAGAGCTTGATAGAGGACCTCGGGGTCTATGTCCTGCACCTCGGCCTGCAACGTCCAACCCCGGCCCTGGGGAACCAGGTACAAATGCACCAGGCCTTGATAGTTTGCGGCGTCGTCGGTTTTCACCAACGCGTGCAGCAGCGCCTCCTCCGGGCCCGCGCCCTGCCGCTTTCGGGCTTCCAGCGCTGCCTGCCCCAAAATGCGCAGTCCTTCCAGCATGGTTGCGTTCCTCCTGCGAGAGGCTCCCTGAACGGTTCGAAAAGTTTACAGGCCTTTCTTCCCCGTGCCCCCTGTGCCTCCGTGTGAGGTTTTCCTCGGCTCCCACACCTCCACGAAGCCGAAGCCCTGGCTGTTCTTGGCGCCCAGGCCCGCGTCCAGGGCCATGCGGAAGTAAGACTCCGGCGCGTCCAGTTCGTAGATGCCCGTCCAGCCTTTGACGATGGTGCCCTTGTAGCGGGCCACCACCAGGTTGCGGTTGCTCACCTTTACCGGTCGCAAGGACGCGCCATCGGGCGGGAGGTCCTCCCCCGTCCAGGCGCGGATTTTGCGGCGCAGGTTGTCCAGCACCAGGCGGCCGAACTCGGGTTCCTGGGGCGCGTAGTAGTAGGTCTTCTTGCGGCCGTCCGGGGCCTCTAAGGTGCTGTACACGGTGATGGGCGAGAGGGCCTTGAGCCGCACCGGACGCCGATACACGGGCGGGGCCAGCACCTCCACTTCGGTCACCTCGAAGAGGACGGGGCCGATGTGCACTTCGCCCCGTCGCAGCAGGCCCAGGGCCAGGGATTCCAGAAAAGCCTCTGAAGGCGAAGCCACGTACCAGACAATCTCCTTATGAAAGCGCAAACCCTGGGGAGACCGCTGAAAGGCTCCCAACAAACGGGAAAAGACAAACAACTTCAAGCGCCGCCTGCCATCGGCGAGGCCCTGGTCGTGCCAAAACCGGGCTTCGTCCTTACCCAGAAGGCGATAGAGCATTCCCTGCAAAAGGCTGTTGTAATGCCAGGGAAGGATGCCCCCTTCTTTTGGAGAAAACAGGACACGCAGCCGCATCTCTCCCCCGATATGAGACACAACTTCGGCTTATGCGGTCATCTTCAGGCGGTTTTGCAACCCTCTATCGAGCGGTTTCCCACGGCGCAAGCCGGAAACATTTGCCATTTTACCATAACAATAGCACCGGCCCCGTCGTTTCGAATTCTTGCGCAAAAGCGCCCCTGCAACTGTTTTTGCACGAAGGCACCTGGTTTCCTTCATCGGTGTTGACTTTTGCCTGTCGCCACGTATGATAACAACAGCCCCATCGAACATAAACGTTTCGTTAGTACTCCGATTTTTCTGTTTTTTAGCAATGATAGAAGTTTATAACCTGACGAAATTTTACGGAACCCGTCCGGCTGTTCAGGGGCTGACTTTCCGCGCGGAAAAGGGGGAAATCGTGGGCTTTTTGGGACCCAATGGCGCGGGCAAGACCACGACCATGCGCATTTTGACCACGTACCTGGCACCTACCGCGGGCACGGCGCGGGTGGCGGGTTTCGACATTCTGGACGCCCCCCTGGAAGTGCGACGGCGCATTGGCTATCTCCCCGAGCGGGTGGCCCTGTACGACGACATGCGTGTACGAGACTTTCTCATGTTCATGGGCCGCCTGCGCCGGGTGTCCCGCCTGAAACAACGAGTGGATGAGGTCCTGGAGCAGGTGGACCTGACGGATCGGGCCACCAGCATCATTGGCACCCTTTCGCAGGGGATGCGCCAGCGGCTGGGGTTGGCCCAGGCTATTTTGCACAACCCGGAGGTTCTCATCCTGGACGAGCCCACCCTGGGCCTGGACCCGGCGCAACGGGTGGAAGTACGGCGCCTCATCACCGAGTTGGGCTGGGAGCGCACCGTACTCCTTTCCACCCACATTTTGCCCGAGGTGCAGCAAGTGTGCCGACGGGTCATCATTATCCACAAGGGCCGCATCGTGGCCCAGGACACAACGGAAGCCCTGGGTGAACGATTGGAAGGCTCTCGGCGCATTCTCATCCAGGTGGCCGGTCAGGAGGACCTGACTCCCCTGTTGACCCGGCTTCAAAACCTGCCGGGGGTGCTGGCCGTGGCTCCCAGGGACGGCCACGGTTTGGAAATCCGAACGCAAGCCCATCTGGACTTGCGCCCGCAAGTGGCCCGCACCGTACTGGAGAGCGGATACGACCTGCTGGAATTGCGTTCCATGACCCTTTCCCTGGAAGACATCTTCCTGCATCTCATTCAACAGGAAGACGAGGAAGGCGAACCCGAACCCGAGTCGCCCGAGGTTGCCGCGCCATCGGCCGAAGCCTCGGAAGCGACCCCGACTTCGGAATCGAAAGGGGAGGCGGCTTGATGTACGTGGCCGGCGTGCTTGCCCTGCGGGAATGGAAGCGATACTGGACCACGCCGGTGGCATATCTGGTCGCGTTTCTTTTCTTCCTGGTTTTGGGTTGGATTTTCTACGGCACGGTGGCCCAGGCGTTGTTCGTTCCTGGTATGGTGCCGGGGCCGGAGGTGATTTTCGGACCTGCGTTGACCCTCCTGGTGTTCTCCATTCCGGCCTTGACCATGCGCTCCCTCTCCGAAGAAAACCGGTGGGGCACCCTGGAACTCCTCCTGACCGCACCGGTGCGGGAGTGGGAGGTGGTGCTGGGGAAATGGTTGGGCGTCATGGGGGTGCTCACCCTGCTTTTGGCTGCGACGCTGGTTTATCCCCTCTCCCTGGAATACCTGGTGGAACCCGGCATTGATTGGGGCCATGTGGCCGCCGGATACCTGGGCTTGTGGTTGGTGGCCGCGGCCCTGAGCGCCCTGGGGGTGGCCGTGTCCGCCCTGTTTCGCAGTCAAATTGCCGCGTTCGTGGTGACCCTGGCCGTGTTTCTGGCCCTGTGGTTGGTGGGAATGTTCGCCGAGGCCGGGTCTGGCGGGCAGGCGGCGGTGGTGTTCCAGCACCTGGCCTTTGCCCGGCATTTCGCCCTGCACTTTGCCCGGGGCGTGGTGGACCTGGCCGGTGTGGTCTATCTGCTCAGCCTGACGGCCTTTGGGTTGTTCGCGGGCACTTTGTTCCTGGAGGGACACAAATGGCGGGCCGATTGAACCCAGGGCCGGAAGGGCGCCATTCCCGTTGGGCCGCCGTGGCTTTGAGCCTGGCCACATTGGCCTTGCTGTTGGCCGCGGCCGCATACTTCGTGGAACGGGGCCTGACCCTTTGGGTGCGTCTTCCCCTGGCCGTGGCCCTGTTTGGCTATGGTCTGGGTTTTCTCCTGGACCCCACCTGGCTGTTGCGGCAATGGCAGGCCCGTGCCATACGTTTCAGCACCCACACGTTGCTCACCCTGGGGGCCTTTACCGGGGTTTTGGTACTGGTGAACGTGCTTCCCTATTGGTTCCCCCAACGCTGGGACTGGACCCAGGACCGGCGGAACACCCTGGCGCCGGAAATTCAGGAAGTGCTCAGGCAACTCCCTCAGCCGGTGACCGCTTATGCCTTCTTCACCCCCCGAAACAACCCCGAACCGGCCCGAAAACTGCTGGAAGATTTCGCCTTTTACGCCCAGGGCCGTTTTCGCTACCAGATCGTGGACCCCATCGCCCGGCCGGGCCTGGCTCAACAATACGGTGTGACGCGCGACGGCACCGTGGTGTTGGTCATGGGGGAACGGTGGGAGCAGGTGGAGTTCCTGACGGAAGAGGAAATGGCCCGGACCTTGATTCGGCTCATGCACCCCGAACGGCGGGTGGTGGCTTTCCTCACCGGGCACGGCGAGCGCAACCCCGATGCCCCCGACCCCCGGGGCTATGCCCTGCTCAAGCAAGACCTGGAAGCCAAGAATTACCAGGTGCGCACCCTGGACCTGGCCCTGGAAGGCTACCAGGTTCCCGAAGAAGTGACCGTGGTCGTGTTGGCCGACCCACAACAGCCGCTGGAACCCCAAGAAGTGCAGGCCCTGAAAGCCTTTGCCCTGCGTGGAGGCGGGCTGGTGATGTTTCTGAACACACCATTGGAAAGCCCGCAAGCCCCGGGTGAAGGTCTGGAGGCTTTCCTGGCCCAGCAGTGGGGTCTGGTTCCCGAGGATACCGTGGTGGTGGATACCACCTCGCCCCAGCCGCACATCGCGCTGGCCGGGCAATACGGCGAACACGTCATCACCCAGAAGATGCAGGGATGGCGCACCTACTTTCCCCTGGCCCGCAGCCTGAACGTGGCCGACGAGGCACCGGAGGAGGTGGGCCTGGTGCTGACGCCTTTGGTTTTCACTGCGGACCGGGCCTGGGGCGAGACCGACCTGGAGGCTTTGAAGCAGGGTCAGGGCGGCCAGGTGGCCTTCGATCCCCAAACGGACCGACCCGGGCCCCTGGTGCTGGCCGTGGCCGCGGAGCGAAACGACTGGAAAGCCCGACTGGTGCTGGTGGGCGACGCCGATTTCGCCTCCAACGCTTACTACACCGATTTGGGCAACGGCGTGCTGGCCCTGAACAGCGTGGATTGGGTGGCCGAAGAGGAGGACCTGCTCCAGGTCACGCCTCGTGAGCGGATACGCCGCCAACTGGTGGTGCCCAACGCGGCCCTCCTCAACTTGCTGGCTTTGACCACCGTGGTGTTGCTCCCTATGAGCGTGCTGGGGATGGGCCTAGGAGTGTGGCTGTACCGACGTTTCCGGGGTTGAGCCATGGCCAGGCGTACCGCGTTGTGGATGGGTTTGTTCCTGGTGCTGCTGGTGGCACTGCTCGGAGTACGCCAATGGCGGGCATCTCACCCAACGCCCGAAGGCTCGCCCACGCCTACACCGCTGCCTCGACTTTTTCCGGCCTACTTCGCAGAAAAGGCCCATGCCCTCGAGGTATACCGCGGCGAGCAACGGGTGGCTCGTTGGACCCGAAGCGAAGATGGAAAATGGAACCTGGTCGAGGGTTCTGCTGCCACCTCTGTGGACTGGAATCAAGCGGTGAGCACTTTGCTTCATACCCGGGTGAGCGCGGTACTGCAAAATCAAGTTCCGCTGGAAACCATCGGACTGGCGCAACCGGAATGGCGTTTTCGGGTTATCTCTACCGAAGGGTTCTATCATCTGGACATCGGCCATGCGACGCCCGTGGGCAACGGTCTGTATGTGCGTCGAATCCCGCGAGGGGAAATCTTTGCCATACCGGCCCACGTCGTCGAAGCCCTGCTGCAACCTCTTTCCTCTGGGGGAACATCGCTTTCGCCAACGGCACCCCCTACCCCATCGCCGGGGAAATGAACATGGCCTTTCGATTTGACGATCCTTCGATGTTGCAGGAGGTGGGAGGATGATGATGGACGATGCCTTCTTCTTGGACGAGCCCTTTTCCCCCAACGGTTATTCCCATGATGGATTCCCGCCTCTGGAACCCCTTTTGGAATTGGGCCGTCAAAAGGGGTATGTCACCTACGACGACATCCTCCATTTCTTCCCCGATATCGAACAGGATTTCGACCATCTGGAAGAAATTTTTGGAGCCTTGTTGGATGCCGGCATCACCTATGTGGAAGACGAAATTTCCGAAGAGCCAAGCGAAGATGAACTGTCTCAGATGGAGGAAGACCTCCGCCGGACAGAAAACGACCCCCTGGCCAACATCGACACCGACGACATGATTGGCCTCTACCTCAAAGAGGTGGGCCGCATCCCCCTTCTGACCGCGGAAGAAGAGGTGGACTTGGCCCAGCGCATCGAAGCCGGGCGTAAGGCCCGCGCCGAACTGGCCCGGGGCAACGTCAGCCCCAAGCGCCGGGAGGAACTGCGACGCATCATCGAAGACGGCTGGCGGGCCCGGGAGAAACTCATCACCGCCAACTCCCGACTGGTCATCAGCGTGGCCAAGAAGTACATCGGTCGCGGGGTGCCTTTCCTGGATTTGATTCAAGAGGGGAACATCGGCCTCATCCGGGCTACCAAGAAATTCGATTGGCGCCGTGGACATAAATTTAGCACTTACGCTACCTGGTGGATTCGCCAGGCCGTGACCCGGGCCATTGCCGACCAGGGCCGAACCATTCGGGTGCCGGTGCACATGGGTGACCAAATCAACAAATTGCTGCGCATTCAGCACCAATTGGTGCAGGAATTGGGCCGGGAACCCACGGTGGAAGAACTGGCCGAGGAGATGGGGGTACCTCCCAAGAAAGTGGAACAAATGCTTCAAGCCTCCCGCCATCCCCTTTCCCTGGAAATGCCTACGGACGACGATGAGGATTCGGTCCTGGGCGATTTCATCAAAGACGAGACCACCCTGGCCCCCGAAGAAGTGGCCACCCAATCCATGCTTCGGGAACAGTTGGAAGAGATCTTGCGCCTCCTGCCCCCACGCGAGGTCCGTATTTTACAACTGCGTTACGGCCTCTTGGATGGCAAAGCCTATACCTTGGAGGAAGTAGGGCGCAAGATGGGCGTGACCCGAGAGCGGGTACGCCAGATCGAAGCCCAGGCGCTGGCCCGCTTGCGCCGCCCCGAGATTCGAGAACGGTTGCAGGAGTATCTACGCTGAAGACCAGGTTCTGCCCAAAAAGAAGGCCGCACCCAGAGGTGCGGCCTTCTTTTTGGGGATAACACGCACACACCGGTCCGACGAAGGAGCCGGGGGGCCAGGGTTTCCCCCGCTTTATTCCACCTCCATCTCGGGCATCTTCTCCAGTTCCTCGGATCGGGCCGGACGATGTCCGTTGATGTCTTCCATGCGAGAGGCCAGCCGTTGGAGGATGTCCGGAAGGGTGGTGTACTCCATTTCCTCCAGGGGGAGCCGGTGCGGTTCGAAGGGACCATGCCGACGCATGTAATCCGCGATTTGGTTGGCCATGCGTCGAGCCTCGTCAAACGCGGGGTTGTCGAAAAGGTCCACCGGACCGATAAGCTTTCCGTTGGCAATCTGGAAGCCCAGGGCCACCACGCGCGGCGGGCCGTCGAAGCGGGCCGTTCGGGATTGGGCCAGGGAAACGGGCATCAAGGGGCCGGTGTGGGAGCCGCGCATCCATCCAGGTACCAAATGAGGGAAGGTGAACGGCTCCAGCAACTCTCCCACGGCCGGGAATTGGGATTGGGCCCGCACGATGAGGACGGGATCGTCTTTGCCTACATAGCGACCGGCCACATGGGCCAGCCGTTCGGTGGAAGACACCGCCGCGATTTCGCCGGTGGAACGGCTGTACACCGCCTTGATGTTGTAGCGCTCCGGCGCGCCGATGAGGGCCAGAATGTCGTAACTTTCCTCCGGCGCGTCCAACAAAATGCGCTTGGATTCCATGATGTCATGAATTTCGAAGCGAAAGCCCTGGTGCAACGAAGGCGCAATGACCAGGCCGGCGGTGTTGAAGGGGTCGGCGAACATGCGGTATAAGGGCAGGTTCCAGGCACCGGGAGACGTCTTGTCGGCCATGAAAACGATGATGGGCTCCGATTTGCGTTCTTCAAAGGCCATTTCCGCAACGCCCGGTCCCAACCCCCGCACGGTGCCGCTGAAAGCATCCACCAGCAGGTCCTGCCCCGCGCCGTACAACTTCAGGGCTTTGGCCACAGCCGTGGCCTTCTGGAAGGCCTGCCAGGCCAGTTCGTGCACCTCGGGGCTTTCCACACCCTTGGCATGGGTCATGATGAGGTTGACATCGTCGCCACAGTAAGCGACGTAGAAGTCGAGAATCACCCCTCGCTGGCGTCCTTCTTCCAAGGCCTCGCGAACCGCTTCCAAAAGGTCGGTGTGAACACCGCTGTGACCCACCCAGCCGCCAATGTCGGCTTTGATCACGCTAATCGTCACCATAGACCACACCTCCTGTTGGGGGATGGTTTGCACGGCAGGCCAAGGCGTCTTTCATTGTACTGACGGCTTTCGGAAACGCCAAGCGAAACTTAGCGTATTTCTCGCAATTCGAGGCCCTTCCTTCAAAGGAAAAGCGAGAATCCATGCCTTGTTGGACCTTCGGAAACGGAAAACGGGCGGTGGACATACACCGCCCGTTTTCCCTTCACAACACCGAGATAAGCATGGCCCAAAGGGTAAGGCCGGCCAGGTAAAGGTTGGAGGCCATAAAAGTGCTTCGGGCCTGGTCCCTGGCTTCGGGATGCCGCAGAAGACCGTACACCCGGTGCAACAGCCAGAAGGAGAGCAAAAGCGCGCCCAGGCCATACAGCACCGGTCGGCGCAGAAAAAGGCTCAGAGCCAGAGCCGCGAATACCGTGGCCCAGGCATGGAGGGCAATCCATCGGGCCGTGTTGCGGGGTGTGGTTACCGCTGGCAACATGGGGAAACCCGCGACTCGATAGTCGTCTCGATAAAGCAAAGCCAGCGCCCAGAAGTGAACGGGCGTCCACAAGAAGACCAGCCCGGCCAGCAACCAGGCCGCGGGGTGGTTCCACCGGTCCACCGCGGCCGCGCCGCTGAGCACCGCGAAACTACCGGCCGCGCCACCAATGACGATGTTCACCACGCTGCGGCGTTTGAGGCCCAAAGTATAGACCACCACATACACGAAAGCCCCCGCGGCCACGAAGATGCCCAGCATAGGGCGATAAGCCCATCCCAGGCCGATGCCCATCCCCATGCCCAAAATCCCCAACACCAGGGCCAGCCTGGGCGAGAGCAACCCCGCGGGCAAAGGACGGGTGCGGGTACGACGCATGGCTGCGTCCAGGTCCCGTTCCAGATACTCGTTCAAGGCCGAAGCACCCCCTGCGGCCAGAAGCCCGGCCAAAGAGACCATGAGCAGGTCCTTCCAGAAGCCTGGACCAAAAGGCCCGGCGGACGCGGTGACCAGCGCGCCGCCCAAGGCGACCCAAAGCAACAAACTGACCACCCGCAACTTGAACAGGCTGACCAGGATGGACCACCAGGAAGGCCGCGTCGAAGCTAGGGAGTGGGAAGACGTCGTCATGGGTTCACCTCTCCGTAAACCCTCGTCCGCTTTGGTGCGGAACCGGCGGCCACGGCTTTCCCCGACTCGGTCTGTCGTTCCAAAAACAAGTACCACCATCCAATCCAGAGGACGTACCCCAAAAGCAAATGGGCCATTTGTACCGTGGCCGTCATGCGCACCACCCACCAGTTGAACGCGCCCAGGGCCAGTTGGAGCCAGGCACCCCATACCACCACGGTTTTCCACATACGGGCCGGGCCTGCGAGGTCCTTCCATCGCCGGGTGACCCAGGTGAGATAGAGGGTGAGGGTCACCCCGAAGACGATGTGCACCCATACGATGGCCCGCACGAAGCGGGCCGGCCCCTCATACTCAGGGGGAAGGGCGCCCAGCGCCTGCCAGTGGTCCACCACTTCGTTGAGCGCGGTTTCCGCACCCAACACCGCGGTGGCCCACAAGAGGAAGAACCCCACCCAAAAGGCTCGCCGCATGCCCGGCTCCAAGGGTTTCCATGTAACCTGAGGGCGATGGGCAAACCACGCGGTCAGGGCCACCGCGGCCACCAAGGCGTGGGTGATGGTCAGATGCACGCCCATGATGACCACCCGGCCCCAGGTGAGGTTGTGCACAACCCAGTCGAAAATGACCAGGCTGGCCCCGGCCAGGGTTTCGGTTATCATGAGAGCCAAGGCTGCCGTGGCGCTCTGGCGCACCGGATGCCGAGGGGAATACGCCTTGCGCGCCAGCCAGAAAGTGTAGGCCACCAACGCAAAAGCCAGGGCGCTCAAAATTCGATGACCGTACTCGACAACGGTATGCCATGTCAGAGTCGGGGGAAGCAGGCTGTCGTAGCAAAAGGGCCAGGAGCGTCCACAACCGGCACCGGCCCCAGTGGCCCGCACGAAGACCCCATTGAGCGCAACCAAAACGGTAAACAAAGAACTCACCGTTGCCCAGCGGGCCAGTCGCACCTGTTGACGACTCAGCATCATAACCTGCACCTCCTCTTTTTTCGACAGGGTCGCGGAGCGCTCGCTGCTCCTATCGAGGGCGTACTTTCATCCGTGGCGCTTGAGCGGTGCTCGTTCCTAATGGAAGAAACGGCCCCGGTCTTTCACCTGGTTCGTAGCGTACCCAATGATGACCGAGTTTCGCCTTTTTGCATTCGGCGATTGGGCACCGGCCCTGGATGATGAGATTGTAACATTCCTGGAACGGGAAGACCCCGCGGGTTTTTTGATGTATTTTGTGTATGGCTTGACTTTTTCGGCTTTTTAGCGTTTACTTATAGGCACCGAAGGATTTTCCTTTCCCCTGAAGGAGGTGGTACGATGCACGTATGGCGTATTGGGCGAGTGGGCATGGCCATTGTGGCCTTCCTGGTCCTTGCGTTGGTGGCTGCTTGCAAGCCTTCGGCGCCGGAGACCGTAGTGGTCACCAAAGAGGTAGAAAAAGTCGTCACCCAGGAAGTGGTGGTCACCAAAGAAGTGGAAAAGGTGGTCACCCAGGAAGTGGTCAAGCCGGGTGAGACCATCGTATTCTGGAGCACCGAGAACCAGCCTGCGCGGGCCAAGAAGACCCAGGCCATCATCGACAAGTTCACCGAGAAGACGGGGATTACCGTGAATTTGGTGTTGGTGGACGAGAACAACATCGACAGCCTGATGGCGGCCAACCAGGCTGCGGGCACCATGCCCGATGTGGTCTTCTTCCCGCTGGATTTCGCCGCGGTGTGGTACGCCCAGGGCATCCTGGATGCCAAGGCCGCGACGGAAGTGGTGCAGGCGCTGGACCCCAACACCTTCTCCCAGGGTGCGCTGGACATGGTCCGCACCGAGGACGGCATGTACATGGCCGTGCCCTCAGATGGTTGGGGCCAGTTGCTCATTTACCGCCAGGATTGGTTTGATGAGTTGGGTCTGGAAGCCCCCACGGATTTCGAGAAGATTCGCATTGCCGCCGAGACCATTGCCAAAGAGAAAGGCGTGAAGGGCATC
Organism: Anaerolineales bacterium; assembly: GCA_026996855.1. Lineage (GTDB taxonomy): Bacteria > Chloroflexota > Anaerolineae > Anaerolineales > DRMV01 > S139-71. The sequence goes on along the minus strand of JALWJZ010000116.1, from coordinate 17,998 downwards.
ATGGCCGGTACGGATCCGGGCCAGGTGTTCACCCAGCAGTGCTTCGAGCACTTCGCCCTGGCCAACGGCGCCCATGTGGTGGATGCCGAGGGCAAGGTGACGGTCAATACCCCCGAAATGCTGGAGGCCTTCAAGTTCTACACGGACCTGATGAAGGACTACGGCCCCGGCGACACCGCGACCTACTGGCTGCAGGCCCGGGCCGCGTACTTCGCGGGCGAGGCCGGCATGGTGGTGTGGTCGCCCTTCATCCTGGATGAAATGGCCGGCCTGCGGGATTCCGTGCTGCCCAACTGCCCCGAGTGCAAAGACGACCCTGCCTACCTGGCCAAGAACAGCGGCGTAGTGCCCGCGTTCATCGGGCCTTCGGGCGAGAAGCCGGCTCAGTACGGCCAGGTCAGTTACATGGGCATCACCACCATGGCCAACACCGAAGCCGCCAAGAAGTTCGTGGAGTTCTGGCTTGGCGAGGGCTACCTGGACTGGCTGAGCGTGGCGCCTGAAGGGAAATTCCCCATGCGCCGGGGCACGCCGGAAGACCCCGAGGCCTTCATCAAAGGCTGGAGCAACCTGGAGGTGGGCGTAGACCGCAAAGCGCCGTTGAGCGACTTCTACAGCCAGGAAGTGCTCAACACCATCATCCAGGGTGCCAACAACTTCGACCGCTGGGGCTTTGCCCAGGGTCAGGGTGAACTGGTGGGTGCCCTGTACTCGGAGTTGCTTTTCCCGCAATACATCGCCGAGGTCATCGAGGGCAACATGACACCGGATCAGGCCCTGGCGGAACTCCAGGCAGAAGTAGAGGCCTTGCAGGCCGAATTGCAGCAAGAATGATGCCTTCCGCCCCGGGGCGGGGCTTCTGATGACCCGAAGCCCCGCCCTTTTGCTTTTTGCCGCGCACGAAAATCCATCCGATACCAAAAGGCATCATCGCGCCTTTGCGGGCCACTTTTCAACCTTCGGACCTTCCGGGTGCCCGCCATCTCCCTGGGGAGGTGTTGTATGTTTTCCCGGGTACGCTCCCTCAAAGCCCAAGAAGCCCGCCTGGCTTACCTGCTCCTCACCCCCACCCTTTTGGTCGTGGGTCTCATCATCGTGTTTCCCGTCATCTGGAACGTGGTGCTCAGCCTGCAACCTATCCGGTTGAGCGACCTGCCGCGCATCAGCCTGCTGAACTTTTCCGACCTGACCCTGCGCAATTATTACACGGCCATCACCGCTCGGGGCGGCCGCTTCTGGGATGTACTTTGGGTTACGGTGGTGTACGCGACGGCCAGCACCGTACTGGCCTTGCTCATGGGCCTGTGGGCCGCCATGACCGTGCGCGAGGCCTTCCCCGGCCGAAACGTGGTGCGCGGGTTCATGCTCTTTCCCTATATCGCGCCGGTGGTCTCCATCGCTTTTATCTGGAAATTGATGCTGGATAAGACCATCGGCATCGTGCCGTTGTTGTTGGAGAAGGTGGGCTTCCCGGCCATCAGTTTCCTTACTTTGCGTTCCTATCCGGTGGAAATCTTCGGTTTCAAAATCGGTATTCCCGTGGCTTTGATGACCGTCATCTTCTTCGAGGCCTGGCATTATTTCCCCTTTACCTTCCTGTTCTTCCTGGCCCGGCTTCAGGCCATTCCCCAGGAACTGTACGAAGCCGCCGCCGTGGACGGCGCTTCTCCCCTACAGCGCTTTTGGTACATTACCCTGCCTCAACTGTACACCGTGGCCGGGACCCTTTTCCTGCTCCGGTTCATCTGGACCTTCAACAAATTCGAGGACGTTTTCCTCCTCAATGGCGGCGCTGCCGGAACCACGGTTTTGGCCATCGAAATTTACAACTGGCTTTTCGCCCGTCGGAACGTGGGCGTTGCTTCTGCACTGGCCGTGATTATGGCCCTTATTTTGACGGGGCTGGCCTTGTTGTACCTGCGGGAATTCGCCCGACGCAGCAGTGAAGTGTGAATGAAACAGGCTCCTGGTCCAACCTCTTGCCAACGCCGGAGGTCCCATACCCAACTCAGGAGAAAAAACCATGATTTGGAGTTCCAGGGAAATTCTCGAGCGCCGTTTGTGGTGGTTTTTCCGCGTTTTCAGCGTGCTCTTCTTTTTGCTCATCACCGCTTTTCCCTTTTACTGGATGTTCAACCTCTCGGTGCGGCCTTATAGCGATGTGCTGTTGAATCCCTCTCGCTTGTTCCCTTCCCTGGAGCACTTGCACATGGCCTTCGGCCCCATTCCCTGTTTGTGGAATCCGGTGCCTCAATGCGCCAAGTGGGCCAAAAACAGCAGTTACCTGGGCGTATTGGTGGATTACCATTTCCTCACCTACATTCGTAACAGCCTGGTGGTCTCCTCCATGACCGTTCTGTTGACCCTGCTCTTTGCCGTGCCCGGCGCGTATGCAGTGACCCGCATGGAGTTCCGCTTTCGGGATGTGATGAGTTGGGGGATTTTGCTCATTTACATGTTCCCGGCCATCGTCATCGGCATTCCTCTTTTCGTGTTTTTCGTGCGCTTGCAGGTGCTGTTGGGCATCCCCCTTCGGGGGAATCTTTACACCGTCACCTTCATTTATCTGGCCAGCACGCTGCCCGTGGCCCTGTACATGTTGCGCAGTTATTTCCCCTCCATTCCAAAGGATTTGGAGGAAGCCGCGCTCATTGACGGATGCTCCCGGCTGGAGGTCATCTGGCGGATTACCCTGCCGCTGGCTCTCCCGGCCATTGCCAGCGTGGCCCTGTATACGTTCATGATTGCCTGGAACGAGTTTTTGTTCGCCCTGCTCTTCCTGGTGGAACATCAGCCGGCATGGACCCTCCCCCTGGGACTGCAACAACTGGACAGCCAGGAAGTGCCCCGCACCTTTTTGATGGCGGGATCCATGCTCATCACCGTGCCCGTCATCGTGTTGTTCTTCTTCTTCGAGCGCTTCCTGGTTCAGGGCTTGACCGCCGGTGCGGTGAAGGGATGAGATTTTCCGGTTTTGCTCCATCATCGACCCGCACCATGAAGGTGCGGGATTTCCGTTTTGGCACGGTCAACAGGGGCAAATCAAGTAGAAAGGCGAGCGGACGGACTGAAGCCCCAGACCCGGCCACCCGTCCCCCTGCGATACGGCCCGCGCCCTATCCCTGCTACACACACGCATGGGGCCCCTCGCCCCGGGGCTTCTGGCCTTGTGGCTCTTTCGGGTGCTGTGACCGGAAAGCCTGCCTATACCTCCCGTACCGTACCCATCTCGGAAACGTCGTAACCTGGCAGGGAGGCTACATCCCGGCGAAAGGCGGGGTCTTGAAGCACCTCCCAGAGGGGCGCCAGCAGCGGGCTTTCGAAGAACTCCTTGGGCACCACCAAGTCGTACCGCTCGGTAAACAGGGGGATGAAATCCAGCCCCAGGGCCTGGGCCGCGGCCGCAATGCCCAAACCCACATCGGCCCGGCCCGAAGCCACGGCCGCGGCCACGGCCAGGTGGGTGTATTCCTCGTGTTCATAGCCCCGGATGCGCTCGGGGGAAAGACCCAAACGTTGCCGGTGGTAATCCAGCAAAATTCGGGTGCCCGAACCCCGTTGCCGGTTGACGAAACGCACGTCCGGGCGCGCCAGGTCCTCCAGGGAACGCAGGCCCTTGGGGTTACCTTTGGCCACAATGAGGCCCTGCTGGCGGTACACCAGGGTGACCAGCACCACGGGTGTATCGGGCAGATAGCGCTTCACATAGGGCGCGTTGTACGCACCGGTTTCCGGATCCAGCAGGTGGGAACCGGCCAGATGAGCCTCGCCCCGGCGCAGGGCCACCAATCCGCCCAGACTGCCCACATGGGCCGAGGCCAGTCGCCGCCTTCGCGGAGCCAGGTATTGGGTCAGCAAATCCAGGGTGACGTCGTGGGAACCTATGGCAAGGATGGTGCGTTCCAGTTCACTGGAGGAACGATAAAGGCGCACTTCCACCTCGGCCCCGGCAGGAAGCCCCTGCACCCCCCGGGGAAGCACCACGATGCCGTCGGCCCGCACCAGAGAGGTAATCACCCCTGCGCCGCGGGAAAGGGGCGCGGCCAGCCACCGTCCCTTCACCTTGCCTACGGCTACACGCAGGTAGTCGTCGTCCCCTGCCGGAGAAACCACCTTCCGGGTCAAAAAGGCCCGCAAGGTAGGCGGCTCGTAAGGCGGCCGGCCCAACCACCGGGCCAGGGTGGGCTCCACGAAGATTTCCCCCGTGAGCGCCGCGGAAACGGGATACCCCGGCACGCCGATGATGGGCACCTGCCGACCTTCCAGGTGCAGCATCCCTAAAATGACGGGGTGCCCCGGGCGCACGGCAATGCCGTGGGTGAGCAGGGTGCCCAGACTTTCCACCACCTGGGCCGAGTAATCTTCGGAACCGGCCGAAGAACCCGCGTTGAGCAAAATCAAATCGTGCTCCCGGGCCGCCTCCAGCACCCGCGCCCGAATTTGCTCGAAATCGTCGGGCGTAATGGGGAAACGGGTCGGCAGGCCACCCCAAGTCTGCACCTGGGCCGCCATCACCACGGAGTTGAACTCGATAATGTCGCCGGGCCGCACCGGGGAGCCGATGGGCACCAACTCGGTGCCCGTGGGGAGGATGGCCACCCGGGGCTGGCGAGCCACCACCACTTGCGCGTGTCCCGCGGCCGCGATGGCACCCAAATCCACCGGGCGCAGGGTGTGCCCCGCGGGAAGGACCAATTCCGTCGCCACCAAATCTTCCCCCATGGGCCGCACGTTCTTCCAGGGAGGCAGGGCCTGCCTCACCCGCACCACCGCGGGCCGGCGGGGGTCTGCTGCGGGCCGACCTTCTTCGTCCAGGGGTTCCACGTCTTCGATGGGCAACACCACATCGGCCCAGGGGGGTAGGGGGTCGCCCGTATCCACGTAAGCCGCCTGGTCACCATAGCGCAAGTCCACCGGCCGGGTGGACGAAGCCCCAGCAATATCGCCGGCCCGAACGGCAAACCCGTCCATGGCCGAAGCGTGGTAATGGGGTGAGGAAAGACGCGCCCACACCGGCTCGGCCAACACCCGGCCCAACGCGTGCTCGTCCAGCGGCAACGTCTCCTTCCCCAGCAGGCCACCCAACCCGGCCTGCTCCAATGCCTGCCACCAGCGCTGCAAGGCCTCGGAGAGGGGAATATCGTGCAAATAAACCTGGGTCATGGCGCCACCTTTTGCAATGAGGGATGGGCAAATTGTACTTGGAAACCTGGCACATCACCAAATTATCCAACCCAACGGGCGACATTTGCGTTACAATGAAGCCACCGACCACCTCTGCACGAAGGGCAAAAACCTATGCGCATTCATCCAGAAGGATGGCCGTGGATTGGCGCGGCCCTGACCACCGGACTGCTCAGCCTGGCGCTGCGGCGGCGCACCGCCGGCGGCCTGGCCTTACTGGCCGCGATGGGCTTCGCTTTCTTCTTCCGAGACCCCGACCGCCATCCCCCCAATCCCTGCTCGGACCTGGTCCTTTCTCCCGCAGACGGCACCATCGTCACCTTGCAGCGCCAGGCGGAACCCGATTGGCTGCAAGACGAGCGCGCCTGGCGCATCGGGATTTTCCTCAGCATCTTCGACGTGCACATCAACCGCTTCCCCGTCACGGGGAAGGTGGTACGTATGGCCCATTATCCGGGGGCTTTCCGCCCGGCCTTCGAAGAGGACGTATGGAAGCGCAATGAGCGTCAGGTATTCCACCTGGAAGACGAGCAGGGGCGCCGCATCCTCATGGTGCAGATTGCCGGATTGGTGGCCCGCCGCACCGTCGCCTGGGTAAAGCCGGGTCAGAGACTGACCTGTGGCGAACGTTTCGGTCTGATTCGCTTCGGCTCTCGCATGGAAATCTTTCTCCCCGGCTCGGCCCGGATATTGACCGCTCCGGGGCAGAAAGTGCGGGCCGGCGAAACACCCCTGGCCTTGTTGGGGAACCCATGAATCGGAAAACCCAGCGAGCCCGCAGGAACGAACTCGTTTTCCTCCCCCACCTGCTTACCACGGGGAACCTGCTTTGCGGCGCGGCCTCGCTGCTCTTTGCGCTGGAAGGAAGATACCTGTTGGCCGGAGGATGCATCTACCTGGGTATGCTGTTCGACGTACTGGACGGCCTGACCGCACAACGATTGGGCCTGGCCACGCCTTTCGGCATCGAATACGATTCCCTGGCCGATTTCCTCACCTTCGGCATCGCTCCGGCATTCCTGGCCTACCTCTACGCCTTCCAGGCCCTGGCCGACTGGGGCTGGCTGGGTAGCGCCGCGCTCATCACGGCTACCGCGCTCCGCCTGGCCCGCTTCAACGTGCAGGGGCTGGGAGCGCCACGAGAAAAATCCTACTTCCAGGGGTTGCCTTCCCCCGCATCGGCCGGAATCGTAGTGGGCTTCCTCCTGCTCTTCCCCCCGCGTCCACCCCTGCCCATCGTCGTAGGACTGGAAATCCTAACTGTGCTCGCCGCCTTCCTGATGATAAGCCGAGTGCCCTTTCCCCACCTCCAGTACATCTATCGACGAGCCCATTTTTTGGGGCAGGCCCGGCTCCTTTTCGTGGCTCTGGTCGGCCTCCTCCTTCTTTTGCGCCCACGTTTTGGTCTGGCCATGCTCTTCGGCGGATATTTACTCTTGGGTATTGGCATCTACCTGCAACACGCCCGGGGCCGCCAGAGACAACCACCACCTGTCGATTCCTGAGGAAGTGGTGGGCGAAGGCCCACCACAAAAAGCCAAAATTCAGAGCCGGGCCATACCGTGGGTATGGCCCGGCCGGAGGAGGGAAACCAGCGGGGTCAATTAGTCGTCGTCATCCTCATCGTCATCATCATCGTCATCGTCGTCGTCATCGGAGCCGCCCGACGAGTTGCCGTCATCATCGGAGCCGCCCGACGAGTTGCCGTCATCATCCGAGCCGCCCGACGAGTTGCCGTCGTCATCAGGACTGTCTCCCGAAACGTCATCGGAGTCATCCGTGGAGTCCTGATTACTGTCGTCGTCTCCGATGTCATCGCTATCGGAAATGTCTTCACTTTCCTCATCGTCGTCATCCACCAACTCGATCTCCAGCGCCGTGTAGGTGCCGTCGCCGTTGTCCACGGCCTCCACCCGCACCACGTCGCCTTCCTGGATGAAGTCCTTAATCTCCGCTCCAGCCACCAGCACCGTCTTGCCATCGATCACCCACTGGTCGCTCCCCATGGACTCCACCACGCCCACGAATTTCACCTTCGTCCCCGTTACGTCGTCGTCATCCACCAACTCGATCTCCAGCGCCGTGTAGGTGCCATCGCCGTTGTCCACGGCCTCCACCCGCACCACGTCGCCTTCCTGGATGAAGTCCTTAATCTCCGCTCCAGCCACCAGCACCGTCTTGCCATCGATCACCCACTGGTCGCTCCCCATGGACTCCACCACGCCCACGAATTTCACCTTCGTCCCCGTTACGTCGTCGTCATCCACCAACTCGATCTCCAGCGCCGTGTAGGTGCCATCGCCGTTGTCCACGGCCTCCACCCGCACCACGTCGCCTTCCTGGATGAAGTCCTTAATCTCCGCTCCAGCCACCAGCACCGTCTTGCCATCGATCACCCACTGGTCGCTCCCCATGGACTCTACCACGCCCACGAATTCGATGGTGGCTGCAGGAGCCGTGCTGACGGGTGTAGGCTCCGGTGTAGGCGTTCCGGTTTCGGCAATCGGGGTTGGCGTGCTGTCAGGCGGTGGAGTCGTCGGCGTAACCGCGGCCTGCAACACTTGACGGCTGGCTTGGTAAATCTGACGGACCTGTTGGACAATCTCGGCCCGTTGTGTCGCTGGGACCTGAGCCACAGCGGTTTCCATCTGACTCAAATGCTGATTCAAGCGCTGTACGGCCACTGGAATCTGGTCCACGCGACCTTGCGATTCCAGCACCTGGATCTCGTTCAAGCGCTCCTGTGCCAGCCGGGAAAGCAATTGAGCCCGTTTTTCCGGCGAACGAGTGAAAGCCAATTGCACTTGCTCGACCGCAACATCGACCGCGTATAAAGAATCCCCGGGCACAGAGGCATCGGCTGCCCGCACGGTGACGGTGCCTCCAACCAGAAAAGTGACCACAATAGCGATGAATGCGAGTACGGACATGGGTTGCACCTCCAAGTGTGGAATGGTTATCCACTCTTGAAGACGCCGCCACAGGCGAAAAGGAACCACCCATGCCCATAAATGTTGTGCAAATCCCGCACGTTCTTCGGGACGGAGTTCCCGAGCCAACGTCAGAAAGGCTTCTTTGCCTGCCTGGGCCCGCTTCGGGTCCCGGGGAGGAACCTCTTGCAAAGGCTCCAAGATGCGCTGTACCTGGCGTTCCAGATTATCCATCGCCATGATCAAGCCTCTCTATGAGCAAGATACCTTACGATGTATTTGATCAGCGAACCCGGTTCCACATAGGAAGCCTTTCAGGCCTCCCAACGTACTCATCCAAGCAAACGACGCAATGCAGCCAATGCCCGCCGCTGCAATGCCTTGACCGCACTCACAGGTTTGCCCAAGGCTTCGGCAATTTCCTTGTGACTCCAGCCTTCCAAATAACGAAGGACGATGACCTGTCGTTGTTCTGGAGTGAGACGGAACAAGACTCGACGCAGACGCTCCTGCTCCAAGAGACGGTGTGCTTCGTCCTCGGGGCCCGGCTTGGGATCGGGCATGTAGTGGGCATGGTTTTCCAAATCCTCGCCAGGACGATCTCGCCGGAATCGATCCGTAATCCAGTTGTGGGCTACACGAAAAAGATAGGCTTTGAGATGGTTTTTCGGCCCTTTACCGTTGCGGAGCGCGAAAAGAAAACGAGCAAAGGTCTCGGCAACACATTCCTCGGCCATATCCGGATCCCCTAACAGACGCACGGCATACCGATAGAGCATGGGACTATAAAGGTCGTAAATGGCTTCCAATGCCTGCATATCCCATGCTCGAGCACGGGCCAATAAAACCTGCTCATCGATTTGCGTCGCCAACCCAGGCATTTGCGCTTCCCCGGCTTAACTTAAGACGCTAAACGCGGCAAAAAGGAACCAGAAAGCATTTCCATAATCAGGGAACAGCATAGCACACTCCAACATGAACGGTGTATGGGCTAAAATCGCATTGTACCCAATTCCCCGTCGAACCGCCGGGTTTTCGTTTCGGGAGTAGGGTCGTGCATACCGGCTACGAGTGCATTTCCCTTCCCTTCCAGGCCCGCACTTGAGTCGGATATCCCCACCGGTGCTGAAAACGAAAGGCTTGTAAACCCTCCTCCGGCGTGGGCGGAGCCACGCCCAACGTTTGGATCAGTTTCTCCGCGCGCAAGGTGAGCCGGTGCGCCCGCCGGGCCACCAGGCCCGCCTCTTCCACCGAAACCGGACGGATGGCGTTGGGGTCGTAGCCGAAAACGCGGGCCAGCGCGCGACCAAACTCGTACTTGGTCCAACATTGCGAAGCCACCACATGATACAACCCCCAGGCTTTCCGCTCCAACAAGGCGAAAAGCAGCCGGGCCAGGTGATTGGCCAACAAGGGGCAGAACCAGACGTCGGAAAAGCCGGGGATTTCGCGTCGGCCTGCGGCCAATTGATTCAGGAACCACTCGGCCAGGCTGCGTTGACCGGAAAGGCTCCAGCCGAAAAAATTGACCCGGGCCACCAACGCGGTCGGGTTTTCCTCCAGAACCGCGTATTCCCCTTCCAGTTTGGTGCGCCCATAGGTGCTCAATGGGTTGGGGGTGTCGAACTCCGCATAATCGCCTCGCTTCCCATCGAACACCGCGTCGGTGGAAATATGCACCAGGAGGACCCGGTCACGTGCGGCCAGGCGGGCCAGCGCGCGCGGCAATTCCACGTTCAAACGCCGGGCCATCTCCGGCTGGGCCTCGCACACGTCCACCTGGGCCAGGGCTGCGGTGTTAATCACGGCTTGCGGTCGAGCCCAGGCCCAGGCCCGGGCCAGCACCGCCGGGTCGGACAGGTCGCCCCGAAAGACGGGGAACGGAGCATGGGCCAGGTCGGTGCGAAAGGTGCTTCCCACTACTTCCCAGCCCCGGTTCAGGGCTTCCCACGCGGTATGCAACCCCAAAAGCCCACTGACACCCGTAATCCACAAACGCATGAAACCGTCCTCCTTCTGAATGGCGACATCCAGCAGCGACACAACAACACCCGCCGAAAGGGGGCGCGCCCCTTGCGGCTCAACTGGCTGTTCTCCTGGACGTACCTCACAAAGCCGCACGCGGGGGAATGCGGCTCATCACATATTCGGCCATTGCGGTAATGGTGAGGCTGGGGTTTACCCCCGGGTTGGCCGGCACAATGGAGCCATCCACCACATACAACCCGGGGTGCCCATGCACCCGGCCTTCCAAATCCACCACGCCCTGCTCGGGTGTGGGTGCCATGGGGCAGCCGCCCAGGATGTGCGCGGTCATGGGCAGGCCCAACAAGGTGGTGGCCAGGGCGCCCACGGCCCGGCCGCCCAGATGCCGGGCCAGTCGTTGCGCCACCTGGTACCCGGCAGGCACCTCCACCGGCACGGGCCGTTCCGGGTCCTGTTCCACCCGCAGACGAAACCCCCGGCCAAAGGTGCGCGGTTGCCAACGCAAGCGTACCCGGGTATCCGTCCGTTGCATGACCAGCAAAATCACCACCCGCTCCGTCCAGCCCGGCACCAGGTACAGGCGCCACGCATCGGCGGGCCGGGTGACCAGGGCACGAAGCACGGCCCGCACCCGCTTCCATCGGGGCGTACCCGGGGGCACCAAAGTAGGGGCGGCCAGGAAACGAAGCAAACTGGAACCCTGTCCGAAACGCACCGGCTCGATGCGGGTGTCGTCGTCGGCCTCGAAAATGCTGGTGATGGCCACACCGCGCAGTTCTTCGGAGGAAAAAGGGCGCTTCAACAGCACGCCGTTGAGTTCTTCCGAATTGGTGCGCACGTCCTCGCCCAGTTTCTGGGAAAGACGCGGCAGGTCGCCCCTTTCCCGACTACGGAAAAGCAGGGGTAAAGTCCCCAACACCCCCGCGGCCACCACCACATTGCGGGCAAGCCATCGGTGAGTACGGGGGAAAATCGCACCCACCTCACGCGCCACCACCTCGTAGCGGGCGCCTTCGCCGGTCGGCTCTGGCAGGGCCCGCAGGCGTTGCACCTCCATTCGGCTGCGCACCTGCACACCCAGCGCCTCGGCCAGGTACAGGTAGTTCTTCACCAGGGTGTTCTTCGCGTGGTCTCGGCACCCTACCATGCAATTGCGGCACAAGGTGCAGGGGTACCGAGCCGGCCCTCCACCTTGAAAAAAGGGATCCGTACCCGGTTCGCCCCCTTCCCCGAACCACACACCCACTTCCACCGGGCGGAAGGTGTGGCCGCGGCCCATCTCCTGGGCCACCCGACGCAGGGCCTCATCCACGGGAGTCAGATGCGGGTTGCGGGTTGCGCCTAACATGCGCCGGGCCGTCTGGTAATGAGGGCGCAACCGGGGTTCCCAATCCACCCAACGGCGCCAGGCTGCGGTGCGAAAGGTGGAACCCTCGGGCATCTCCAGCACCCCGGCGTAGACCAGGCTACCCCCGCCCACACCCACACCGTGCAATACCCACAAACCGTTGAGCATGGCGATGTGCAGAAGACCGAAACACCGGAACCGCGGCGCCCAAAGATACTTCCAGAACTGCCAGTTGGTCGTGGCAAAGTCTTCGTCCCGAAAACGGCGCCCTTTTTCCAGAACCAAAACCCGGTAGCCTTTCTCCACCAGGCGCAAGGCGGCCACGCTTCCCCCAAACCCCGAACCGATGACGATGAAGTCGTACACGTCGTTCGCCATCCCTCGACTCCGCGCTTCCCTCACTCGTCGAACAACATGGTGGTGTCGCCGTAATAGCGCACCCCTTTCTGACGCAATCGTTCCTGAATCCAGGCCTGCAGACGACGATTTTTCGCTTCTATCGAGGCCTCCGAAGCCAATTCTTCCAAGGGATAATACAGACGCAAGGCTCGGGGCGAAATCATGAACCGAGTGATTCCTGAAGGGAACCGTTTTCCCGCCTGGATCACCTGAAACACTTCCCGTACGGTGAAGGTCGGGAAGGCCACCAGACCCGTCCATTGGGGGAACCACTGCGCGATTTCCCGGGCATCGTACAGGCCCGTTCGTTCAATGGAGGCCTTATGCAGGTAAATGTCCACCACCCGACGTAAATGCTCGATGAGCCGGGGCGCGTCGATTTCCAGATGCTGCACCACGTAATACTGTTCAGGCGGAACGGCAACGACCAACAAGGCCTGCCGCTCTTCCAGCGCGCTTAGCGCTTCCGCCGGCGCGGTGGGAATCAAATCCCAGGGAAGAGCCTCGTGCAATCGTTCCAAGAACGCCTCCGAGGGTATATCCCACACCACGTGGTTCCAGGAATCCAGCCGTAACACCGGTGAATGGGCTTCCACCACCTGCACCAACACATGGGGCAGACCCAGGCTCCGGCAGGCCAAGGTACGATTGGCACCATCCAACACCATGTAATATCCCGGTTTGAAAGGCAACGGCATGACGATGGGCGGGTCACGAAACACGCCCATCTCCTGAATGCGACGGGCCAACGGTTCCACACGTGCGGGGTCATGGTCCTCATGGGGAAGCAGGCGCTCGGTGGGCACCATTTCCAGACGGGGGAAATGAATCCGCATGGCTCGGCTCCTGGCTCATAAAGTGGCATCGTTGAGTAGTATAGCGCAATGCGAACAGGCGACACGCCCCGGGCACCAACACCCTCGAGCCAAAGGGCATTTCCCCGCTTGCGAAAAGCGTGCAAAGCAGAAGTCCGGAGCGAACGGCCCCCACCCGACCCATATGACATTTGACACCTTCCAGGAAATCACATATTAACCTCCACGACCGTCCACGTTTCCCGGTGCCCGAATGCTATAATAAGAAAAAACGGGAGTGAAATTGCATGAACTCGGGTTCGGATCCTCCAGCAGGAGGGTTGGTTACCGCGTTGCACGCGGCTTTACGAGCCCATGCCCGCCAGCAAGAAGGCGCGTGGTTCGGGTTGGCGCAATTCCTTCCTACCTTGAGACACCAGGCCGGGGAGGAATGGGGGGAGGTCGTTCTTCAAGCCCTGACGCGTCTGCGCCATGAACACCCCCAGGAAGCCGAATTGTTGTACCTGCGCTACTGGAAGAACCGCACCGCGGAAAGCCTGGCCGCTGAATGGAACGTGGCTTTAAGCACCCTGTATCATCGCCAGCGCAAGGCCATTCGGACGCTGGCCCGCTATCTGTGGCAAATGGAACAGGAAGAGCAACGCCGACTTCAGCGAGAACTGGCTTACAAAACCCGGCACCTACCCCCACCCACCTACACCCGCCTCTTTGGCGTCCACCGGCTTTTGCAAAAACTGGAAACCTGGCTCCAAGACCCCAACGGCCCGCGGGTGGTCTCCATCGAGGGGCTGGGCGGCCTGGGGAAGACCACCCTGGCCCATGCGCTGGTACAGCGCACCCTCTTCCACTGGGACGACGTGGCCTGGATTTCGGCCCATGCTCATCCCGCCACCTGGGAAGAGCAGGCGCGGCCACTGGAAGCCGAAGACCTGTTGGACCGTTTGGCCTGGCAGATGGCATGGCGGGACTTCGCCCTTCTGCCGCCGAGCCAGAAAGCCCTGGAGTGCCGGGTCCGCCTGGCCCAACGTCGTTACCTGGTGGTGTGGGACGACGTCCTGCCCTCCATTGCCCATCACCTTCAATCGGCCTTGCCACCCGGCCCCACCAGCACCCGTTTCGTCATGACCTCGCGCTACCGCCTTCCCATCGAGGGCCGCCATGTTCACCTCCAGGAGCTGAGCCGAAAGGACGCCCTGGCCCTGTTGCGCTACGAAGCCGGACAACGGGGCCTTCCTCCCCTTTCCTCCGAGGTCTTGGAAACCCTTTATCAACATTTCGGCGGCCATCCCCTGGCGTTGAAACTGGCCGTGGCGTATCTCGAGTTCCTTCCCCTGAAGCAAACGTTGCGCTGCCTCTGGAAGATGACCGTGGACAAAACCCTTTCTCCTCTGGCGCATGTTTATCAGCCCTTGTTACAACGACTGCCCCCTTACGCCCGCCAGGTGCTGGAAATGTTCCCCGCGTTCGCGCCTGCCGGCGTTACTTACGAAGAACTTCTGGCCTTTAGCCAACTCCCCCCGGCACGGCTGGACGAAGCCCTGTTCTGGCTGGTGTACACTGGCCTGGTCCTTTTCGACCCCCGTACACCACCCCGGTATACCATTCACAGGTTGACCTATGGATACCTCACCCAGGAGGCCGATGTCTCCTCCAACCCAAACAACGCCCCGGGCAGAGTCTTCGGGCCAACGCATTCTTCGTCAATGGCTCGATAATCTGCCGGAAGGGCTGTCCACGAACGACCGGACCTTTTGGACGCAACAGGCCCACATCCGCCAGGCCCTGTTGTTGGCCGCGCGCCAGGGTGCCCCTCCCGCACTCCTGGCCCAGGTCATCGAAAAGGTCCACCTGCGCTTCCTGGCCGCCGGCCTGGGCACCACCTGGGCCCAGACCCTGGAACGGGTGACCGCGCATTGCCCTCAAATTGAGGAGCACTGCCCCGCGTTGCGCGATTACCTGACCGCGGCCTGGATGGCCGGCGGTCATTGGCGGCAGGCCCAGCGCTGGCTGACTTCCCGAACACAACACCCTGGAGATACTCAAAACAGCGCCCGCCTTTTGGTACGCCAGGCCGGGTTGCTCTGGTGGCGGGGTCGCTGGTCCCAGGCGTACCGCCTGGCCCTTCCAGCCTGGTATCTGGCCGTCAAACACCATGACGCTTTGTTGAAAACGAGAACGGCCCGGCTCTTGCTCCTGATAACCTGGCGTCAGGGAAAAGTGGACGAAGCCCTTCATTGGGGAGAGCAAAGCCTGAAGGCCTGCCCCGCGACGCAAAGTCAGGAACGGGGACGTTTGCTTCATCGCCTTTACCTGGTACATCTGGCCCGGAAAGCGTACTCGCGTGCGGAGGACCTCGCTTCGCAGGCACAAGCACATCTGGAAGCCGCCCAGGACCGGGTCAATCTGGCCCATTTGTGGGCCGACCTGACGGATTTGTACATTCAAACCGGCCGCCTGGAAACCGCCCAGGAGGCCCTGTACCGGGCGTACCAACTCTGGCAAGCCATGGACGACCCGGCCGGGCGGGCCGATTATTACCGCCACGCCGCACGCGTGGCCCTGGCCCTGGGCCGTCCTAACCAGGCCCGAGAACTCGCCCACTACGCCCTCCATTTGTGGAAACGCCTCGGCATTTCCTGGGAACAACATCGCATTCGCGCCTTCCTCCAACGCCATTGGGAAACCGCTGCCGCTTGACGGAAACCGAACATCCATACCCCTGGGCCACCTTGCAGGTTCGTTGTAGGCTTTTTGAAGCATCTCTGCACCTTTCCCGGCCCCTCCTCCCCGTACGATGAAAAGGGAACCCATCCGCACATGGTTCGAAATTTCCCCCTGGAGGAGGAGGCACAGGCATGACGCGCTTCTTGCAAAGAAGTTCCGTCAAGGTGTGGCTTGGACTGGCCTTGACGGGTTTGATGGTGGTGGCTTGTGGTGGCCTCACCCTGTTCTGGCTCTTGCGTCCCAGTCAGGCCCAGCGCTGGCAGCCCCCTCGGGTCGAGATTCAAGCACCAGTTTCGGGCCAGCGCTTTTCCGTGGGCGAAGCCGTGCCGGTGCAGGCCGTGGCCACGACCCGAGACCCTCAAGCCCAGGTACAACGTCTGCTCTTCTGGGTTGACGGTCAATTCATCGGCGAACAGGCAGGGCCAGCCAGTCCCCTGAGCGGTTCCTGGTCGTGGGAGCCATCTCTCCCCGGCTCGCATACCCTGGTAGTCCAGGCCGTGGACACGCGAGGTCGGGTGGCCGCGTCCTTCCGACTCCTGGATGTGCAACCTGCAGCCCATGACCCCGACGGCGACGGCATTTCCACGGCCGACGATGCCTGTCCAGACCAGGCCGGCATCCCCCAAAGGAAGGGCTGCCCCGCGCCACCGCCCGATTCCGACGGCGACGCAGTGGCCAACGCCCAGGATGCCTGTCCGGACCAGGCCGGGCCTGCGGAAAACCAGGGCTGCCCTCTCGCCGCTCCAGGGGACGCGGACGGTGACGGCGTACCCGATGACCAGGATGCATGCCCCGAACAAACGGGGCCCGACGCAGGCCGGGGCTGCCCCCTGCCGCCCGATGCCGACGGCGATGGCATCCCCGATGTGAACGACCCTTGCCCCGACGTCTTCGCACCTGAAGAGGGAGGATGCCCACCCGCTCCTGACGACGACGGCGATGGCGTTCCCAACCACCTGGACATCTGCCCGGACCAACCCGGCCCCGCAGAAAACCAGGGTTGTCCCCTGACCGACACGGATGCCGACGGCATTCCCGACGATGCCGACGCCTGCCCCGACCAACCCGGCCCGGCCGACAACCAGGGCTGCCCCGCCCCCCAACCCACAGACACCGATGGCGACGGCACCCCGGATGATGCCGACGCCTGCCCCGACCAACCCGGCCCTGAGGACAACCAGGGCTGCCCCCTGGCCGATGCCGACGGCGACGGCATCCCCGACGACACGGATGCCTGCCCCGACCAGGCCGGCCCTGCGGGAAGCGATGGCTGCCCCCAGCCCGACGCCGACGGTGATGGCGTGCCCGACGACGCCGACCAATGTCCCAACCAACCCGGTCCCGAAAGCACCCAGGGGTGCCCGGTGACGGACCCGGATGGTGACGGCGTCCCCAATGACCTGGACCAGTGCCCCCAAATACCCGGTCCGCCACCGACCGGTTGCCCCGATTGGGCACGCCTGGGCCGGGACGCGGTGCTGGGAGGCCTCCCGCGTATTTGCCAGTGGATGCCCCAGGTGTGCAACGTGCAAGTGGATACCGACGGGGACGGATGGCCCGACGGCGTGGACCATTGCCCCACCCGGCCGGGGGTGCTCAACGGCTGCCCCATGGACGACCTTCGTCCCGAGTTCGACCAGTGCCCCGCCACCTTCCCCGACTGGCTATGCCAACTTTGGGAAAGCGGCGGGGAGGAAGCAGCCCCCGCCATGCCCGGGGTGGTGGAAGTGGAATTCCTGGATCCGGCCATCACCACCACTTCAACCTGGCTGCAACTGCGCTGTTCGGTGAACCTGAACCGGCAGGGATGGCTGCCCATCGAACCGGAAGACCTGGAGGCGGTCAGCGGAACCGAATGGCGGGTAGCCAACCCGGCTTTGCAATCTGTGGTGCTGGAAGGATTGGAGGACGAACTGACCATTCAGGTCATGTGCTGGGGCTGGCGCGACCCCGCGGAAGGCGAACGTTTCCTGGGCATGGTGGAGCGTGTCTACGGCCCGCAAGTCTTGCAGAGCGGCTATCTGGCCGCGAACGCGGTGATGATGGAAAGCGGCCATTTGACCGGTTCGGTGCGCTTTCGCGTATGCACCGACGCCTGCCCATGACGCGAAACAAACTGCGTTCTTCTGGAGGCGAGCCTAAATAAGGAGGAAGGCCGTATGCGATGGAAAACCTTGCTGAGCGGATTCCTGCTCTTCGTGGCCTTGCTGGTGCCAACGGGTTGCGAGGCACCCCCCAATCTTTTGGAAATCGGCGCGCCACCCGAAGGAGCCTCGGTCTATCAAGGGCAACCCGTGAGCATCAGTGTGCATGCGGTGAACCCCGAGTCACCGCCCCTTACCGGGCAGGTGGAAATCGTGGGGGCCGATGGCACTACCTTTACCCTGGAACTGACCTTTGACGAGACCGCGCCAGGATACTACGCGGCTCGCGCCGAATGGATACCCCAACGAGAAGGCGAATACGAGTTGCACGTCCGGGGTCTGTTGCAAAACGGCCAGCAGGTCCAGGGTCGCAAGACCGTCCACGTGCGGGTGCTGGCACCCCGCAGCATTCGCAAACCGCCCATGCAGCGATTGGGCCAGGTGGTACAACCCCAACCCGTGCAGCCC
>JALWJZ010000115.1 GCA_026996855.1 Anaerolineales bacterium | reverse complement strand
GGGCTTTGCCAACGGCGTGGGCATGGCCCTGGCCGAGCGCATGCTCGCGGCCCGCTTCAACCGGGAGGGCTTCCCCCTGTTCCACCACTTCACCTATGCCATCGTGAGCGACGGCGACCTCATGGAGGGCATCTCCCACGAGGCCGCGTCCCTGGCCGGGCACTGGGGCCTGGGCCGGCTCGTCTACCTGTACGACGACAACGACATTTCCATCGACGGCCCCACGGACCTGGCCTTCACCGAAGACGTGGCCACCCGCTTCCGCGGGTACGGCTGGCAGGTGCTGGAGGTGGACGGCCACGACCGGGACGCGGTGGCCCAGGCCATCGAAGCGGCCCGCGCCGACCTGGAGCACCCCAGCCTCATCATCGCGCACACCCACATCGCCTACGGCAGCCCCAACAAGCAGGACACCGCGGCCGCGCACGGCGCGCCCCTGGGCGAAGAAGAGGTGCGCCTCACCAAGCGCAACCTGGGCTGGCCCGAAGAACCGCCCTTCTACGTGCCCCAGGAGGTCTACGACTACGTGCGGGGGATTTTCCAGGAGCGCACTCAGGAGGCCCAGGCCTGGTACGACCTGCTGGAAGCCTACCGCCAGGCCTACCCCGAGGAGGCCCGAATCCTGGACCACTTCCTCCAGGGCACCCTGCCCGCGGACTGGAACGAACTCGTGCCCGTGTTCGGCTACGACAAGCCCCTGGCGACGCGAAACGCCTCTGGCGAGGTGCTCAACGCCCTGGCCAAGAAGGTGCCGCAACTTGTGGGTGGCTCCGCGGACCTCACGCCTTCTAACAAGACGGCCATCAAAGGAGCGGCCATCATCCGCAAGGGCGACTATTCGGGCCGCTATATCCACTTTGGCGTGCGGGAACATGCCATGGCCGCCATCGCCAACGGCCTGGCCCTGCACCACTGGCGGCCCTTCGTGGGCACTTTCCTCGTGTTCTCCGACTACATGCGGCCCGCGCTCCGCATGGCCGCGCTCATGGGCCTGCCCGTGATTTTCGTCTTCACCCACGACAGCATCTTCGTGGGCGAGGATGGACCCACCCACCAGCCCGTGGAGCACCTGGCCGGCCTGCGGGCCATGCCCAACCTGGTGGTCATCCGGCCCGCGGACGCGAACGAGGTGGCCGAAGCCTGGCAGGTGGCCCTGGAGCGCACCGAAGGCCCCACCGCGCTCATCCTCACCCGCCAGAAGGTGCCCACCCTGGACCGGACCCGGCTCGCGCCTGCATCGGGCCTGCGCCGGGGCGGGTACATCCTGGCCCGGGAGCCGGGTGAGGGCCTGCCTGAACTCATCCTGATTGCCACCGGCTCCGAGGTGGCCCTGGCCATGGAAGCGTGGGAACGCCTGACCGCGGAGGGGGTCCGGGCCCGGGTGGTGAGCCTGCCCTCGTGGGAACTCTTCGAGGCCCAGCCCGCGGCCTACCGGGAGGAAGTGCTGCCGCCCCAGGTGACCGCGCGCGTGGCCCTGGAAGCCGCATCTTCCCTCGGCTGGGAGCGCTACGTCGGCCCCCACGGGCGGGTGCTCTCGGTGGAACGCTTCGGCGCGTCCGCGCCCTACCCGGTGCTGGCGGAGAAATTCGGTTTCACCGTGGAGCGGGTGGTGGAACTGGCCAAAGAAGTGCTGGAAGCCGAAACGCGGTGAAGGACCATGTTCGAGCATTTCGTCTCTATCGACGTGGAAACCGCGGGGCCCTGTCCCAGCCGGTATCCCCTGCTGTCCATCGGCGCCTGCCTGGTCACCGACCCCGCGCGGTCCTTTTACGTGGAACTCCAACCCGTACCGGAGGCCGCGGACCCCGAAGCCCTGCGCATCAGCGGGCTTTCCCTGGAACGCCTGCGGGAGGAAGGGATGCCGCCCCGGGAAGCCATGGAACGCTTTGCCCACTGGCTCCGGCAGGCCGTGCCCCATCGTCGGCCCGTCTTCGTGGCCATGAACGCGGCCTTCGACTGGATGTTCGTCAACGATTATTTCCACCGCTACCTGGGGTTCAACCCCTTCGGCCACGCGGCCCTGGACATCAAGTCCTTCTTCATGGCCCTGCGCCGGGTGCCCTGGGAGCAAACCGGCTGGCGTCACATCGCCCAACGTTACCTCCCCCAACGGGCCGCGCTGGCCCACAACGCGTTGCAAGACGCCCAGGACCAGGCCCGGGCTTTCCTGGCCATGCTTCAGGAGGCCCTCCCTTTCCCCTGACGTTTCCCTGACCTCTCTCTTTTATGGTGGAAGCACCCCTACCCACAAAAGGGCGCCCACCGCGCCCTCCTGCCAGCCCTGAACGGAGGTGCTTCCATGTCCGAATCCTCCCAACCCCAAGACCCCCGCGTGCTCCTGGCCCGCATTCTGGAGGCGGCTCGCGGCCTGGGCGTGGAAATCGACGAGGAAGAGGCCCTGCAATGGCTCACGGCCATAGCCGCGGCCGAAGAGGACCTGGTGGTGGACGAAGCCCTGGGCGTGTTCGGCCACAAAGTGGTGCTGCTGGACTTCCACCCCAAGGACCTGGCCTACATCCGCCGCGTGGGGGAACTGGTGGCCCTGCCCGCCCAGCCCGGCGTAGTGGAAACCGCCCTGGCCCTGGCGGGTTCCGCGGCCCAGTCCAAAATCCAGACCCATCCCGGCGACCTGGACTTTTTCCAGCGGGTCAACATCAAGGCCCCCAGCCGGGAGGAAGCCTGCCGCATCCTGGCCCGGCTGATGCGGGAAAAGGCTCTGCGCACCCGCTGCGGCCCCACCTATCAACTCATCGAGGTCAAGTTTGGTTCCTATCCCTTCGACGTGGTGCGGGAGGACGCCCTCTACAAAGCCGGCGCGCCCATCGCCTGGACCCCGGAAGAGGTGGAGGCCGGCTTCGTCCAGGCCCAATGGCCCGACGACGGCCCGGTGCGGGTTTCCTGGGACGACGCGGCCCAGGATCCGGGCTGGTGCAAACTGGACTGGGTGGTGGTGGACCCAGTGCGGGGCCGCCTGGCCAACGTGAGCAACATGCTGGACGCCACCTGGGAGGCCCCCGACGGCACCATCCTCCCCCTGGACGGCTACCTGGACCCCTATTTCCAGGAAGTGTACCTGGAGGCCGAAGCCATTCCCCTTTTCACCAAACTCACCAAGCACATGCGCGCCGACGCCCTGGAGGAGTACGTGGCCCAACTGGAAAAGGAGGTGCGAAAGTACCTGACCCGGGAAATCAACTACGGCAAGGCGGCCAAACGCATGTACAACATCTTTCGCCTGACGGGCCGCTACGAAGAAGCCGCGTACCTGCGGGAACTCTTCGACGAACCCGCGGCGGTGCTTTACCAGGTCTGGAGCCTCATCCGCACCATCGACGATGCCTGCCGCAGCGAGACGGCCATTTCCATGGACTACGTGCTGGCCCAGGCCGACGGCCTGATTCTGGACGTGGTGCAGGTACTGGAAGGCGACGAAGAGACGGACATTGTGCGCAGCCTGCTCCGCCTGCGGGATGCACTCACCCGGCAACAAAGCGGCCAGGCCCTGACCCAGGAAGCGGAAGCGGCCCGGGGCCAGGTCATCCAGGTGGTCAACCGCTTCTTCTACCAGCGCCTAACGGCCATGCCCGGCATTCGGGCGTATATGGAAGCGGTGCAGGGGAAGCAGTGAGCGGTAAAAGGCCCGGAGGTTGTACCTGGTGGCACTGAAATAAAGGGGTGGGGCGGCGATGCCGCCCCACCTCTTTATTTATGGCCCCACGAAGCGCTGCAAGGTGTACAGGCGGAAGCGGGCCTTGGGCGGCCCATACACCACGATGAGCACCTGGTCGGCCTCCGACCCCAGGACCACGGAGCGTTTGCGGACCTCCGGTCGGACCAATACCTTGGAAGGTAGGGTGCTACCCCGAGGCAACTCATACACGCCCAGATACACTCCGGAACCGCTAAGCCGTATCGTCAGGGTGCTGAAGGGCTTGAAGCGCAAGAAGTAGCGCGCGCCGCTATCGTCCACGGTACCCACCGCGGTGAAAGGCACGTTGCCCTGGCCCATCATGCCCAGGGTGGCCACGGTGAGGGTGAAGTCCGTCGCCTGCCCACCGGCCCGCAATTCCAGGATATTACCGTCCGCGCCAGTATCCACCAGGAACTGCCCACTGACCGTGGTGCTGGTTCGCACTTTGTTGTTGGTGGGGTCGAAGAGTAACATGGTGACGTCGTCTGCATCGCTTTCCAAAAGAAAGACATACCCTTGCGGTGCCCAGAGCAGCATTTCCCCTTCCGCGCTCTCCTGCTCCACCGGCGGGAAGTCCTTTTCCCAGGAAGGCAGGCGGAAGAAGCGAATTTCGCCCGGCTGGAGATGGCCCTCCACCACCATGCTGAACTGCTCCGGCTGGGGCTTGAGGTTTTCCAGCATCTCGCCTCCCCGCAGGCACGTGCCCTCCGCGTAGGCCTGCAATTCGCACGCGGCCCCAGGGCCAAAACGGCACTGCCACTGGCCTTTGGGAGAGAAGACCACCTGGCCGTACCCGTTCATGCAGGTCTGGGCCGCGGGCGGCAGCATCAGCACCGTCTCGGGAATCTGGTCCGGGCAGGTTCCCTTCAAGAGGTCGTCCGCTGCGCACATGGTTTCCTCGGTCACCCGGCAGGTATGATCGGGGCCGGGCGCACCACCCAATGCCGCACAAACCACATCGGGCAGCAGAGGCAAACCGAAGTAGTCCCGGTCCTCGCCCCAAATGGGCGCCGCGCCGGGAGGCTGGAAAATTTGCACGGACTTGCGGGCGATGGTCAGGTACCAGGTGTACCCGGCCTCGTCCTGGAAGGGCAGCCGACCGTACACATCGGGCATGGGGTTGGATTCCATTTCCAGCACCCGGTACCCCACTTCTTGAAATACCTCTCGAAAAGTGTCAAACAATTCCTGAGCCTCTTCTTCGTCCTTCTCCACGGGAAAACTCATGCCCCATACCAAGCCGGTGTGGGGCGAACCCAGGTAAGTGAACATCTCCCGCAAGTTGTCAGTGAAGTACGGCGGCGCGACCGGGGCCGGGAGAATGACATCGGAATTGGCCGGAATGCGTTCCGGCGTCAGGAGAAGGGAAGCGGGCACGAATTGCACTTCGTAAGTGAGCGCCAGGGTCACCGGAAGCACTTCCTCGCTAAGAGACGTAAAAGTGCCGCGGAAGCGCAGGAAAAAGCCCAGCACCAGGTCCTCCGGGCCCAGCAGCAACCACCCCTCCTCCAGCGCATCCAGGCGGGTGCGGCCGTACCGGGTGCGCTTTGTTTCCACGTCGTAAAACCAGGTCGGGGCCAGGGTGCGGTTCAGCGCGGCTTCATCGGCCACCGCCACCCGATAACGGGTGGCCTGCACCCCCAGCACTTCCTCCTGACCTTCAGGGAAGAAGGCCAGCGCGGCGGAACGCAAAATTTGGGCCTCCCGCAGAAGGTAAACTTCCATCACGTGATGGGCCTGTTCTGGGGAAAGGTCGTACCACGCGCTCCGAAGATGGCCGTCCATCCAGGAACCCCGGCCCATGTTGTGGTAATAGGCCCAGGATAGGGGACGCCCCCCTTCCCAATGGAGGCCGAACAGAGCCAGGAAATCCTCGCCCCGATATTCCGAAGGTATCCAGGCCCGGAAAGGGTCCAGGCGTTTTGGCGTGTTCACCGCGGTGTACCGCAAACCCCGTAAAGGCTTGGCTTCCGCTTCGGCGGGGGCCAATGTCACCTGATACGTCGCCCGATAGGCCGTCTGCCCCAATTCCCGCGGGTCAAAAGGAAAGCGCAGCCGGGCTGGCCGATAGGGCTCCGGCGTGGGCGTGAAGGTGGCCGTTGGCACCGCAGTGGCCGTGGACACGACTTCAACGGCGCCCCCCTGGGCCGCTGTCGGGGTTGTTCCGGCCTCGGTTGCCTGACGGCAACCCACCAGGGTCAGACCCAGGGCCAATCCCACAACGAGTATCAGCAAATGTTTCCGCATGGGACCACTCCTGTGAGATGGTGGAAAAGGCGGTCACGCCCTCACCGCTCCTCAATCCCGATGACCGTGATACCCATCTGCCCCGCGATGACGATGTCGAAAAGCCGACCTTCCTTGCTCACGGTAAACACGTAGATGGTGATGCCCATCACCGTCTGTTCGCCTTCGCTCTGGATGACGTACCCCTGCTCCTCCAGGACGGCCTGGTACCAGGCGATGACCTCCTCCTTGGCCTGATTCACCTGGTAGACCCCCGGCTCCCCCGCGCTCACCGTACCGGGCGGCAGGGGGATGCCCGTGGCCTCGTCCACGGAGAAGGACGCGGCTTCCGTGGCTTCGGGGGCCGGTGTGCCGGAGGCCGCTCCCTCCGGCCCGACCACCTCGACGTCCGCCGCGTCGAAGTCCCAGGTCTGGTAGACCACCTCCACCCGGGCCGGTTGGGTCTCGCCGTCCAGGTACAGGGCGCCTTCCCAGGTCAGGCGGGCTTCCTGGAGCACGCCCTGGGGCGTGAGCGCGACCTCGCCCTGAAAGGTTTCGGGGGAAAAGGACGCGGCCTGGACGCCCAAGGCCTGCCGCAGCCAGGCGGGGTGCAGGGGCACCGCGGCTTGCGGGTCGGTGCTGGTGTAACGGTGCAGGCCCTGGGCAGCGCCCTGATACCGCCAGGGCCAGGGGCGCAACAGGGGCGCGGTGGGCGGCAGGTCGCCGGGGAAGGCCATCTGCCACGCCTGGCCCTCGGGCTTGAAACGGGGGATGGGTTCCGCCGCGGAAGCGTAAGCCTCACCGGTGACGTGCCAGCCCTGGCCGGCCACGGTCAAATAGAAGCGGGTGGGGTCGTGGCGGCCTTCCTGGGTCACGTCCAGCAGGGTGCGGGCCTCACCCCGCGTGTTCAGGGTCACGGTGTAGCGACTGCGGTAACTGCGCAGCGCGTAGGCCAGTTCGGGCGGCACGGGCAGGGGGAGCAGGTCCTCCAGAGCGTCCTCGGCCAGCCGCGCGGCCACGTCGTACACCAGGATGCTCCCCTCCTGGTCACCGTAGGCCAGCAGGCGGCCATCGGGGGAAAGCGCGACGGGAACCCGCACCGAACTGGGCGCCACAGGCAGGCCCGGCAGCGCGGTCTTCTTCTCCAAATTCAAGATGAAGATTTGGTCGCCGTACTCGCTGCGGCCAAACAGATACCGACCGTCATGGGAGAAGGCCATCCAGTTCAGAGGGTACGCCGTGCTCCCGCCGGTGAACGCGGTGAAGGGCTCGGCCCAGAGCCAGCGGCCTTCCCGCAGGTCCCGGAGGGCCAGGGTGCCGTCGCCCCGGGAGACCGCGAGCAGGCGGCCATCGGGGCTCACGGCCAGGCCCTCGATGCGCGCGTCGTATTCGGGGTCGGCATCGGGCAGGAGTTTCGCCTCTAAGGTCAACACCTCCACCCGCTGGCCCGTGTGGGTATCCCACACTCCGATGCGGCTTCGGCCCGCGCCCCCGTACAGGAGCAGCCCATCAGGGCTGGCGGCCAGGCTGAACACGGGGCCCAGCCCGGTGCGGTCCAAAAGGTGCACCCGCTCGCCCGTGTACAGGTCCCAGATTTCCAGGTCCTCGGTTTCGTCGTTCACCATGGCAAAGCCCCCGGTGGCCGGGAGGGAAACGGGCGGTACCAGGGACTCGAACTCCGGGAAGTTGTCAATGTCTTCTGCCTGGGGATGCAGGTAGCAGAAGGATGCCACCACAGGTTCGAAAGGCATGTCGGTGAACCCACTGTACACCCAATGACAACCCGTCGCGGTCACGGCCATGGTCCGGGCGCCGATGTACGCGCCCGCGGTGCGCAGTTGCCGGCGCAGGGAAAAGGTCACGGGGATGTGGTACTGGAGCGCGTACAGGCCCCGACCGTACACGTCGAAGCCCAGGCCCTCCACGGGATAGGTCAAATCCAGCCGGTAGCCCGTGCGCTGGCCCGTGCTTGCGTCCCAGGTGGCGATGGTGCCGTCGGTCCACACGGCCACCACCTGGTTGGAGGCCGCGTCGTACCCGGCCAGGAGCATGCGGCGCTGCAAACGGGCCTGGTCCGGTTGGAAGACCCCGGTCGGTTCCTGCTCACCGGGTCGGTAGAGGTACAGGCTATGCCACCCGGTGCCCACCACCAGCCCTCCTTCCGGGCCGGGTGCCGCGAGGTGGGGCCGGATGAAGTTCCGGGAGAAGTGCAGGCTCACCAGCCTGGGGGCCAGTTCTTCCTTGGGGAAAGCGATGCGCCGCTGCAATGCTTCCCCTTCCCAGACTTCCACGTGAACCTTGCGCTCGTCCCCGGCATCCCGCAGCACCAGGGCCCATTGGCCGTCCTGGGGAAGCACGTCCAGGGCCAGGGTTTCCACGGTTTCCTGGGGTGCGCGCCATCGCTTCCAGCCCGCTTCGGGGTCCTGCACGTCCAGCACGTAGACCCCGCCTTCATAGGTGGAGGCCAGCAGGGTTTGGGTACCGGGCAGGAACGCGGCGAAGAAGAAGGGCTTCTCAGGGGTACGGGCGCGGAAGCGGCGTTCGGGGTTTTGCAGGTCCCAAACTTCCACGTGATAATCCGTCACAGCCAGGTACCGCCCATCGGCGGAGACGGCCAGGTGGGCAGCACCCTGGTACGACTCTTCAGAGGTCCCCAACACCTGGGCCTGGGGCGGGTCCTGGGTCAGGTCCCAGGCGCGGAGGGTCTCGGCGTTGTCCAGGGTGAGCAGGCGGCTCCCGTCGGGGGAGAAGGCCAGGGCCGCGACCCAGGATGGGTGGGGCAGGAAATGGCTACACGCAATCTCGGCCCCGCCCGCCGGGTCCGTGGGGAAATCGCACAGGTACACCCCGGTGAAGGTCCCCAGGGCCAGCCGCGGAGAAGCGGCCCGCAAAGCCGCGGAAAGCACCATCCCCTTCCCCACACTGAAGACCATGCCGGGCCGGGGGCCGCCCAGGTCCAGGCGGGCCAGCCAGTCCGGGGGCAATAGGG
>JALWJZ010000114.1 GCA_026996855.1 Anaerolineales bacterium | reverse complement strand
CGCACTGGTAGAGGAAATGCACAAAGTACAATATCCATCGTAGAATCGACCATCCAAAGTCCGGTCACTATTGGAGCATATTCCCAATAAAGCCCTCCATAGTCTCCCCCAAATCGGACTTTATCCCTATGGATCTACAACTAGCAACCGATCCGATAACCTATCAAAACCCGAAAGCGCAATAACATGTCCTTCCCGATCTACAATTCGATGCAAGAGTACGTCGTCCATAGGATAACGGACACCCGGATGAAGTCGAGCAATCAGCGGAAGCCCCTCCGAAAGTAATCTATAAACCTTTTGTGTAAAACGAGGAGGATAGGGATCATAAAGGAGACCAGCTAGCAGTCCAGCTATAGGTTTAAGGGTGACAGCACTAGTGTACAACATAGTACAACCTCCTCTAAGCCAATGATTGTTGGTTTTTGTTGTAATACAATTTTACACCACGCACACACTCTTGTCAAGGAAGTGCGGCCGACGAAACGAAGTCGTCTGCAAGTCTATCGCTGTAAACGATGCGGCCGGACCCACAATTTATACACCGGTACGGTGTTCGAAGGGCACCATCTCACGCCTCAACAGGTGGTACTGTTGTTACGAGGCATTGCGAAAGGGGAAAGCACCTGCGTGTTGGCGGCCGAGTTGGGCCTAAGTTATAGCACAGTTTGTACTTACGGCATAAAATCCAGGCGCAGGCCGTCCACCTGCAACCGGAAACGCCCTTGCCGGACGAAGAGGTGAAGGCGGATGAAATGTTCCAGAATGTGAGCGGATAAGCGAATCAGCGAATAAGCGGGGAAAAGGAAAGTGGCATCCCCACCCCGAAGACCCACCCCAGCGGCGGGGCAACCGACGGCGAGGGCATGGGACCTACGAGAACGACCGGCCGCCGATTTTGGGCGTGGTGGGGCGTCAAAGTGGACAGGTATGGCTGTGGATGCTGCATCATACGGACAAAGAGACGTTGCTGACCTTTGTACATCGGTTTACCCGGCCTGGCGTTCGGGTATACACCGATGAATGGCGAGGGTATCGAGGGATGGAACGGAGCCATGCCACGGTGAATCATGGTCAAAAGGAGTGGGCGCGGGATGATGACGGCGATGGGCGGCGGGAAGTGCATGTCAATACCACGGAAGGGATGTGGACCGACGTGCGCAACTTTCTACGGCCGTTCAAAGGGGTCAACAAGAAATATCTACCCGGGTATCTGGCTATGGCCGAATTCCGCCGCAATCTCAAGCGCATTACGCCGAGCTTTGTTTCTGCTCTTGTGCGCTTACTCTAAGCACAGTTTCTATAGATGAGCCCGCAACTAAATAGGCTGAATAGTTACGCCCGGGAATTTCCCCTGTAGCAGTTCCCGTGATTATAATGAACAACAAAAAGGAGCGAACAGCCGTCGGCCGACCGCCGACGGCGCAAGCGAATCTCTTTCCCCGACAATCCTTCCAGGAGGATGTGGATCATGGCCATACCCACGGTGGATGTGAAACCGCAAGCCCCGGAGCAAGCCAAGCCCCGTACGGTCGCCCATACCCCGCCCAAGGTGGAGCCGTACCGACCGCAGTACCATATCCGCATCGTGACCGCGGCTAGTCTGTTCGACGGGCACGACGCGGCCATCAACCTGATGCGCCGCATCATGCAGGCCACGGGCGCGGAGGTCATCCACATCGGCCACAACCGTTCCGTCGCGGAAATCGTGAAGACCGCGGTGGAAGAGGACGCGCAGGGCGTGGCCGTGACCTCTTACCAGGGCGGCCATATGGAATTTTTCACCTACCTGCGCCAGCGGCTCAACGAACTGGGCCTGGCCCACGTGCGGGTGGTCGGGGGCGGCGGCGGCACCATCCTTCCCCATGAAATCGCAGAACTGGCCCGCCATGACATCAAAATCTACTCCCCCGACGATGGCCGCTTCATGGGACTGCAGGGCATGATCAACGACGTGCTCCAGCGCTGCGACTTCGAGCCCCCCGACATCTTCGCGGAAAACCCCGAACGCCTGGCCGACATCCTCAAGGGCGACCCCATCGCCATCGCCCGGGCCATCACCATCGCCGAAAACCACCCCGAGGTGTGGGCGCGGTATAGGGAGCAGATAGCCGGCAGCCGTGAGCCGGCAGCCGTTAGTGGTCAACTAACGGCTAACGGCTATCGGCTATCGGCTGACCACACCGCCATCCCCGTCATCGGCTTCACCGGCACGGGCGGCGCGGGCAAGTCCACGGTGGTGGACGAGTTCGTGCGCCGCTTCCTCCAGGAGTTCCCCGACAAGCGGGTCGCCATCCTTTCCATCGACCCCACCCGCAAGAAGACGGGCGGCGCGCTGCTGGGCGACCGCATCCGCATGAACGCGATTTACAACCCCCGGGTCTTCATGCGCAGCATGGCCACGCGCGACGCCCAGGGCGCGCTTTCCCCCGCAGCCAAAGCCGCGGTGGACATCTTCAAACTCGCGGGCTTCGACCTCATCGTGGTGGAATCCACAGGCATCGGCCAGGCGGATATCGGCATCGTGGACGTGGCGGATGTGGCCGTGTACGTGATGACCCCCGAATACGGCGCGGCCACCCAGTTGGAAAAAATCAACATGCTGGACTACGCGGACGTGGTCATCATCAACAAGTTCGACAAGCCCGGCGCGGAGGACGCGCTCCGGGACGTCCGCAAGCAGTACCGCCGCAACCACCTGCTCTTCCACGTGAAGGACCAGGACCTGCCCATCTACGCGACCATGGCCTCTTACTACAACGACGTGGGCATGGACGTGGCCTATCGGGGCATCCTGGACAAAATCGCGGAAAAGACGGGCGTGGCCTTCCCCACCCAGTACCCTAAGGAATACCGCCTGCCCGAAAAGAACTACCTGCTCCCGCCCGAACGCTCCCATTACCTGGCGGAAATCGTTAAAACCGTGGAGGATTACAACCGGGAGACCGAGGAGCAGGCGCAAATCGCCCGGCGCTGGCAGCAGACCCTGGCCGTGATGGAGGACCTGCGCCGGCAGGGCCGGGAGGACCTGGCCGCGGAACTGGAAAAGCGGGCGAAAGAACTGGAGGCCCAACTTTCCCCTGAAAACCGAGAACTGCTGGCCCAGTGGGACGACCTCATTGAAACCTACCGGCAGGAAGTCTTTCGGTACCAGGTGCGGAACCGGGTCATCGAACAGCCCCTGTTCCACGAGAGCCTTTCCCACAGCAAGATTCCCCGGGTGGCCCTGCCCAAATACGAGGACTGGGGCGAACGGCTTCGCTGGCTCCGCCAGGAGAACGTGCCGGGCCGCTTCCCCTTCACCGCGGGGGTGTATCCCCTGAAGAACCCCGAGGAAGAGCCCATCCGCATGTTCGCGGGGGAAGGCACCCCCGAGCGCACCAACCGGCGCTTCCACTTTCTGGCCTATGGGCACCCCTTCAAGCGCCTTTCCACCGCGTTTGACTCGGTCACCCTCTACGGCCAGGACCCCGACGAGCGGCCCGACATCTACGGCAAAATCGGCAACTCGGGCGTGAGCGTGGCCACGGTGGACGACGCGAAGAAACTCTACTCCGGCTTCGACCTGGCCCACCGCCACACGTCCGTTTCCATGACCATCAACGGCCCCGCGCCGGCCATGCTGGCCTTCTTCTTCAACGCGGCCATTGACCAGCAGGTGGAAAAGTACATCCGGGAGCACGGCCTGGAGGAGGAGGTCCAGGAGAAGATTGAGGCGTATTTCCGCGAGCGGGGTGTGCCCCGGCCCGTGTACAACGGCCCCCTGCCCGAGGGCCACAACGGCCTGGGCCTGATGCTCCTGGGGGTTCCCGGCGACGCGGTGGTGCCGCGAGAGGTGTACGAGAACATCAAGGCCGAGACCCTGAAACGCATCCGGGGCACGGTGCAGGCCGACATCCTCAAGGAAGACCAGGCCCAGAACACCGCGCTCTTCTCCATTGAGTTCTCCCTGCGCCTCATGACCGACGTGCAGGAGTACTTCGTGCGCCACGGGGTGCGGAATTTCTATTCCGTCTCCATCTCGGGCTATCACATCGCGGAGGCCGGCGCGAACCCCATCACCCAACTGGCCTTCACCCTGGCCAACGGGTTCACCTACGTGGAACTGTACCTGGCCCGGGGCCTGCCCCTGGACGACTTCCTGCGTAACTTCTCCTTCTTCTTCTCCAACGGCATGGACCCCGAGTATGCGGTCATCGGGCGGGTGGCCCGGCGCATCTGGGCCAAGGCCATCAAGTACAGGTACGGCGGCAACGAGCGGAGCCAGAAACTCAAGTACCATATCCAGACCTCGGGCCGGAGCCTGCACGCGCAGGAGATTGCCTTCAACGACATCCGCACTACCCTGGAAGCCCTGTACGCCATCATGGACAACTGCAACAGCCTGCACACCAACGCGTACGACGAGGCCATCACCACGCCCACGGAGGAATCGGTGCGCCGCGCGGTGGCCATCCAGCTCATCATCAACCGGGAGTACGGCCTGACCAAGAACGAGAACCCCCTGCAGGGCTCCTTCTTCATTGAGTACCTGACGGACCTGGTGGAGAAGCGGGTGCTGGAGGAATTCATGGCCCTGGACCGCCGCGGGGGCGTACTGGGCGCGATGGAGCGCATGTACCAGCGGGCCAAGATTCAGGAAGAGAGCATGTACTACGAGTTCATGAAGGAATCGGGCAAACTGCCCATCATCGGCGTGAACACCTTCCTGGGTCCCGACGGCTCGCCCATCCAGGTGCCGGAGCAGGTGGTGCGCAGCACCGAAGAGGAGAAGCGGCAGCAGATTGAGAACCTTCGGGCCTTCTGGAAGCGCAACGCGCGCGAAGCCGACTACTGGAAAAACCGCCTCCGCCAGGCCGCAAAGCGTAACGAAAACCTGTTCGAAGTCCTCATGGACGCGGTCAAATACCTCAGCCTGGGCCAGATTACCCAGGTGTTCTACGAGGTGGGCGGGGGGTATCGGAGGAATATGTGAAGGTGAGTCGTTAGCCGTTGGTCGTTGGCCGTCCGCCGTTGGTTGTTTTGCGAAAAGCGCGAGCGTTATGGAAGGAAGACAATTGCACGAACATCCGAGGACGCTACAGCAAATTCGGCGTTGCATAGAAGAGGAGCTGAAACGGGCGGGCCTCAAGGCGGTAAGCATTTATCTATTCGGCAGCCGGGCTCGCGGTCAGGCGCGGCCGGATAGCGATTGGGATTTTCTGGTCGTGGTAGACCGCCCGCTATCTGGGCCGGAACGTCGCCGCATCACGGGGCGCGTGCTGGTGGCTCTGGCCCTGGCCGGCATCCCGGCGGATGTCATTCTCCTGCCCCAGCCCCGGTTCTTGCGCTACAAAGACGACGTGGGCCACATTGCCTACTACGCGGTGCGCGAGGGGTACGCGATATGAACCTGGAAATCGTGCGGGCCTGGATACAGAAGGCTGAAAGTGACCTTAAAGTCGCGAAAGACCAGATGAAAGAACCCAATCCGGCCACGGATGCTATCTGTTTTCACAGCCAACAGTGTGCAGAGAAGTACCTGAAAGCCTTTCTTGTTTTTCATGGCAAACCAGTACCCCGAACCCACAACCTTGCTTGGCTCATTGTGCAATGTGCGGAGTTGGATGAGGAATTTAGCCTTTTGCTCCAAAGTGAGGTACCAACGCTCACTACTTATGCAGTGGAAGTGCGTTATCCCGATTTTGGTTCGGAACCTTTTCCTTCTGTGGCAGAGGCCCGAAAAGCCATTGAATTGGCCGAGAAAGTGCGCGCCTTTGTCCGTGCCAAGATTCCAGCCGTTGTAGATTGAGGATGCCGAAGCACAGTTCTTCACGCAAAGCAGGGATATTGACGTGATACCTCAAACATCTCTCCCCGATTTGGAAACCGTCCTTCAAACCCTGCGTGCCCACCGGGAAGAATTGCAACGCCGATTTGGCGTGCGGCGTATGGCTATCTTTGGCTCGTTGGTTCGTGGCGAGGCTGGTCCGCAAAGTGATGTGGACATCCTGGTGGAATTCGAACCCGGACGGGGCCTGCTCAACCACGCTGGGTTGATGCTGTATCTGCAATCTTTGCTGGGCTGCCCAGTAGATGTGGTAACCGTCCGTGGTCTCAAACCACGCTTTCGTGAAAAAGTGCTGCAGGAGTCCATTGTGGTATGAGACGCCCTATTGAACGATTACGAGATATGATTGAAGCCATTGAGGCATATGCCTCCCAAGGTAAAGACGTTTTTGAAAACGATGAGCTTATACAAGTCTGGATTGTGCACCATCTGGAGATTTTGGGCGAAGCCGCTGCACGTTTAGGCAAATCTTTTCACAAGCAATATCCAGAGATTCCTTGGGAAAAGATTGTTGCAATGCGCAACATTCTCATCCATGAATATTTTGGCATTGATTTACAAGAGGTATGGAACACCGTTGAATACGACTTGCCAGAGCTCAAGCAAGCGCTTCAGGCTCTCCTTCGTTCATTGAGCCTTGATGAAAATCCTGATGCATAAAGAAAGGTCAAAATGAGCCAAACCCCGTCCGAGTTACATGAAGCCCATCGCCTTGTTGAAGAAGCCCTGAACCAGGCAGGCGTCAGTCCAATGGCCATTTTTCTCTTCGGCAGCCGGGCCCGCGGTCAGGCGCGGTCTGCGGTAGGGGTGGACGGCCGTCCGCCCCTACGGGTGGCCCTGGCCGGCATTCCGGCGGATGTCATCCTCCTGCCCCAGCCCCGGTTCTTGCGCTACAAAGACGACGTAGGCCACATCGTTTACTATACCGTGCGTGAGGGTTGCATGATAGGTTTAGATGCCAACCTCAGCCCGGAGGAGCACAATGAAAATCTCCGAACTCATGGACATGATTCGCAAGCAGGATTTGCTTCTGCCCGAATTCCAGCGGGAGTATGTATGGAACCGTGAGCAGGCTAAGCAGCTTATCGTATCCCTGCTCAAGGGTTATCCCGTAGGGGCACTCCTCTTCTGGAAAACCGATGCTCCTCCCATATTGAAAAACGTGGATAAATTGCCCGAACGTTTGGGAACAGTGCAGGTAATTCTCGATGGCCAGCAACGTCTGACCACGTTGTACCTGCTTACAACGGGCGAAATTCCACCTTACTACCGAGAAGAAGACATCCAAAACGACCCTCGCAATCTATACTACAACCTGGCCACGGGTGAATTGCAGTATTACCAGGCCTCCAAAATGCGGGACGACCCTCTCTGGCAACGGGTGGTGGACTGCTTCACGCGGCCCAAGGACATCAACGTGTTTGAGTTGGCCCAGCAACACGCTGAAACGCCGCAACAAGCCTTTGAACTGGCGCAACGGTACCAGCAGAACCTGACTGCGTTACTTGATATTTTGAAAGTGGACCTGCCAGTACAAACCGTACCCCCTCATGCCACCCTGGAAGAGGCCGTGGACATTTTTGATCGGGTCAACAGCATGGGAACCAAACTGAGCGCACCAGAACTCGCGCTGACCCATGTCACGGCCAAATGGCCCGAGGCCCGACGGGTCATGAAAGCCAAAATCGAAGAGTTGAAACAACGACATTTCCATTTCGACCTTTCCTTCCTCACCCGCGCTTTGACAGTGGTCGTTACCCGACATGCCCTGCTCAATACCATTCATTCCCGCCCCGAAAAAGAACTCAAACAAGGTTGGGAACGGTTGTCGCACATTCTTGACTATCTTGTGACCATTTTGCCCCAACATGCATACATTCATTCCACCCAGGACCTGAACAGCCTCTACGTACTGATCCCTTGGATTGCTTACCTGGATTTGCACGGCGGACATTTTCCCTCTCAGACATCCATGAAATACGCCATTCGCTGGCTGTACGCCGCCCATATTTGGTCCCGATACACCGCTCAAACGGACCAAAAACTGGAACAAGACGTTTCCATCGTTGTGCGGGAAGAAGAACCCTGGGAACGCTTAGAGGCACAAATTATCGATCAACGGGGACGCATCCAGGTCAAAGCCAGCGACTTTGAGGGACGCTGGTCACCCCATCCTCTGTTTCGAATGGTGTACATTTTGGCCAAAGCCCACGGTGCGATCGATTGGTTCAATGGCGTCCCCTTAGGAAGCACCGTCAAGGGGCGTTACACCTTCCATTGGCATCATATATTCCCAACCAGCATCTTGTACCGAACTCGTTACGACTCCGACAACCATCTTCACCGTAAAATCGTGAATGAAATTGCAAATCTGGCCTTTCTTACAGCCACTTCCAATGTGGCTTTAGGTACCAAATTGCCAGAAGAGTATTTCCCCGAGGTCGAAGAGCGCTATCCCGGTGCCTTGTCCCGCCAGTTCATCCCGATGCAGCCCGAACTCTGGAAACTGGAGCGCTTTGAGGACTTCTTAGAGGCACGACGACAACTCATGGCTCGAAAAATCAATGAATACATGGACGCCCTGGTTCAAGAACCTCTTTCATCAAAAGAGCGTCCGATTCAGGAACTGATTGCGTTGGGTGAAAGCACCACCGTGGAATTCAAAAGCACGCTACAATGGGATGTTGTACAGAACCAACCCAATAAAGCCCTTCGTCACAGCGTTTTGAAAACCATCGCTGCCTTCCTCAATTCAGAAGGGGGAACGTTGCTGATTGGCGTGGAAGACGATGGCGGCATTTATGGCCTTGATCAGGATTTGAAATTGGTGGGAAATTCTATAGATCGTTTCCAACAACTGCTGGCCGACTTGATCAGCCGCCACTTAGGGGCTGCGATTATGCCTCTTATCAAGATTCGTTTTGAGCGCATTGAGGGAAAACCCATTTGTATCGTGGAGGTGGAGAAATCTCCTCGTCCAGTGTTCTTGGATGGTCCCAAAGGAAAGGAATTTTATGTGCGAGCATTGACAACCACTCGAGCGCTGGACCCTGAGCAAACCGTGCAATATATCCAAACGCATTGGGGATAACCCGAGAAGG
>JALWJZ010000113.1 GCA_026996855.1 Anaerolineales bacterium | reverse complement strand
GAGGCGGGGGAAGGGAGGGATTCCCCCGGGCCTCGCCCAAATCGCTCGGGATCGAGGTCTGATAACGACGGGTTTTCACCTCCCCTATAATCCCAACCTTGTTGAACGGGCGAGGGAGTTGCGTAAAAACATGACCCCGGCCGAGAAGCGGCTTTGGGAGTACCTTCGCATCCGTCCATATCGAGTTTTACGTCAGCGTCCCATTGATCATTACATTGTGGATTTTTACATCCCCAAAGCTCGCCTTGTCATTGAAGTGGATGGCGAACCTCACTTTACGGAAGAGGGAAAAATTTATGATGAAGAACGCAATGCTGTGTTGCGATCTTATGGATTGAATGTGCTTCATTTTGAAAATCGAGAAGTCCTGCAGAATTTCGAAGAAGTAGTCAATCGCATTGAGGAGGCTGTTCAAGCGGCTTTGGCTGACCACCAGCCTCCTTCCAACTTTGAGGGAGAACCGTCTCCTCATTCCTCTCCCCTGACCCCCCAGCAACGCCTCATTGCCCGCCGCATTTTGCGGGAACTGGAAACCCGATTGCGCTTTTTGGTGGATGTGGGCCTGGAGTATCTGACCCTGGATCGCACGGCCAATACCCTTTCCGGCGGCGAGGCCCAGCGCATTCGCCTGGCCACCCAGGTGGGTTCGGGCCTTACGGGGGTGCTTTACGTACTGGACGAGCCGTCCATCGGCCTGCACCCCCGGGACACCGACCGTTTGCTTCGCACCCTCAAGGGCCTGCGGGACCTGGGCAACACGGTGCTGGTGGTGGAGCACGACCCGGACACCATCCGGGCCGCGGACTGGGTGGTGGACCTGGGTCCGGGCGCGGGGGAGCACGGCGGCCAGGTGGTGTATTCGGGGCCGCTGGAGGGCCTGTTGAAACACCCCACCTCCATCACCGCCGCGTACCTCACCGGCCGGGAACGGGTGCCGGTGCCGCAACGTCGGCGTGCGGGCAACGGCGCGCGTCTGGTGGTGGTGGGCGCACGGGAACACAACCTGAAGGACATCACCGTGGCCTTCCCCCTGGGTCGGCTCATCGTGGTGACGGGAGTGTCGGGTTCGGGCAAATCCACCCTGGTGGTGGAGGTGTTGTACAAAGCCCTGGCCCGGTACTTACACAAGGCCCGGCTGCATCCCGGCGCCCATGACCGCATCGAAGGGCTGGAGCACGTGGACAAGGTCATCAATATCGACCAGTCTCCCATCGGTCGTACGCCCCGTTCCAACCCGGCCACGTACACCGGGGTGTTCACCCACATTCGAGACCTCTTCGCCCAACTTCCCGAAAGCAAGATTCGAGGGTACAAGCCCGGACGGTTTTCCTTCAACGTGAAGGGCGGCCGGTGTGAGGCCTGTCAGGGCCAGGGGCAGTTGCGCATCGAGATGCAATTCCTGCCCGATGTGTACGTGCCCTGCGAAGTGTGCAAAGGCGCGCGCTATAACCGGGAGACCTTGCAAATTCGCTACAAAGGGCTGAACATCGCCGAAGTGCTCAACCTTACGGTGGACGAGGCTCTGGAACTCTTCGAGGCCATTCCCCCGCTTCGGCGTAAGTTGCAAATTTTACGGGACGTGGGCCTGGGTTACATTCGACTGGGCCAGCCCGCGCCCACCCTCTCCGGCGGGGAAGCCCAGCGCATCAAGTTGGCCCGGGAACTCTCCAAGAAACCCACCGGACACACGGTGTACATCCTGGACGAGCCCACCGTGGGCCTGCACGCGGCCGATGTGCACAGGCTCATCCAGGTGCTCAACCGCCTGGTGGACATGGGCAACACGGTCATCGTCATCGAGCATAACCTGGATGTGGTCAAGGTGGCCGATTGGATCATCGACCTGGGGCCGGAGGGCGGCGACGCGGGCGGCCAGGTGGTGGTTGAGGGCACGCCCGAGGACGTGATGCAGTGTTCGCATTCGTATACCGGACGGTATTTGCAACGGTATTTGCAAGCGGCTCATGGCCTCACGGCAGAAACCTTCCGTGAAGGAGGGGAAGCATGCGCTTGAGCGTGTGTCCACACGACATCGTGAAGCAGATGCAAACGTGGCTGGATTTTGCCACGTACCTGCAACGGCGCTTGGATACGCCTATTTCCCTGGAACCCGTCACCGATTTCGACTCCTTCTACAAGGAATCGTTGCCCTATGCCCATCTGGCTTTCGTGAACCCGATGGATGCCTGGGTGCTGGTGCAACAGCACCACTTTCTGCCTTTGTTTCGGACGGAGTTGTACGACGAGGTGGTTTTCATCACCCGGAAGGAGAATCGGGAAGCCACCCTGGAAGATTTCGCAGGCCAGGTGATTGCCGCGGTGGACCGCCAGTTTGCCACGTACTTGGGTTTGTACATCCTTCAGGAGCGGGGTCTGACCGTAGCCGGTGTAGCCCTTCAGCCTTCCTGGACGCAGGTAATTCGGGTGTTGATGCGGGGGGAATTCACCTATGGCCTGCTTTACCGAGATTTCTATACCGGGCTGTCGGACCTTGCCAGGGAGCAGTTTCACGTGGTATGGGAAAGTCAGACCGGTTATGCCACGCACATGATGCTTCTCCACCCCGAATATGGGCACTGGCAGGACCGCATCGAGCAGGTGCTGGCCACCATGCACGAAGACCCGGAAGGTGCGGCGATTTTGAACACCTTGCGCCTGGGTCGCTGGGTGTCCAACCCTGACCTGGGTACGATTGAGCGCATCGTGACCTTGAGGGTGAATCCGGTCACGTCGTGATGGGTTGGCATGCCCGAGGTCTGCAAGAACCTGTACATTGCTGCGCAAGGTGAAGGGGCGGGAAAGCCGCCCCTTCATCCTTTCCGCCTTTGTTCACGCCCCCCAGGCGATGAGCATCATGCTTCCCAGCATATACAGGGATGCGAATTTGAACAAAGCGAAATTGAGCCGTGGGTTGGGCCGGAACGCGTTGCTCAGCGCGAGGAACAGGAGGGTTACGGAGAGCACCAGTAGGGTCTGGAACGCACCCGCGTTCACTTGGATGCGCCAGGCCGCGAGGATGATGGAAGCCGCGGCCAGGATGGCCGAGACGGCCACCATGCCATACGCGAAGCGAAAACCGTACACCCGGGGAATGGTGGGCACCCCCGCGGCCCGGTAGTCCGCGTCGTAACGCATGGCAAAGGTCACGATGTGGGTGGGAATCCAGAACAGCACGGCCAGGGCCAGCAGGATGCCCACTTCGTCGATGCGGCCCGTGCCCAGCGTGCGGCCTGCCAGTACCGGCATGGCCCCGGAAATGCCGCCCCACAGGATGGACCAGGCGGTGCGGCGCTTGAGCCAGATGGTGTAGACCACCACGTCGAAGAACACCCCGGCGAAGAGGATTGCAGCGTAGAGCGGACGCACCGCGAAGGCCCAGACCAAACCCGCGGCCACCATGAGTAGGCCCAGGGCCAGGGCTTCCGAAGGGGAGACCTTCCCCGTGGGAAGGGGACGCCAGCACGTGCGATTCATGCGGGCGTCGATGTCTCGGTCGTACCACATGTTGAGCACCGTGCTGCCGGCAATGGTCAGGTACAGGGTGGCCATCAGCACGAAGATTTCATACGGGGGACCGTACATGCCCGGTTGGGCAGAAAAGTATCCGGCCAGGCCGGTGAGCATGAGCAGCCCGGTTTGCAGGCTTTTGGTCATCTTCCAATACGCCTTCAGGCGCCCAAGAAGTTCCATCCAAACAAACCTCCTTGCTTCTGGGTTTCCGGCGTTCATTGGTTTCATTGTACCCGCGGCATCCTTGGGTCCCCAAGGTCAAAAATGCGGGGCCGTTACCTCGGCCCCGCATTCGTCAAGGCTCTCGCACGCACCGGAACCCGGTGGTGAAGTCGTAGTAGTCGGGTGGGGCGAAGTTGCGGGCGAAGGTGCGGGCATCGTAGTCGTAGTTGTTGAACGCGCCGCCCTTCAGGATGCGTTGATGGGTGTAGTGCAGGTGGGGGTTGTGCTCTTCGGTGTCCAGCATCCATTCCCACACGTTGCCGGCCATGTCGTACAGGCCGTAGGGGCTGACGGCCTTTTCCGTCTTGAAGCCCAGGTGGGTTTCACCGTTGTAGAAGCCCACGGGTGTGGTTTCGCCCTGGCCACCCCAGTAGTGGTCGAAGGGGTCGCCGCTCTTGTAGAAGTTGGCGTGGGCCTTGGTGATTTCCTCCCCCCAAGGGTAGGGTCGGCCATCCTCGCCCCGGGCTGCCTTTTCCCATTCCTTCTCCGTGGGCAGGCGTCCGCCGTAAAAGCGGCAGTAGCCCCAACCGGAGAACCAGGTGGTCATGGTTACGGGGTGGTTTTCCCATCCCGGTTTGACCACGAACTGGCCACTTTTGTACTCCAGTTTGGCCTCGATGGTGCCCAGGGGGTACACCAGATACTGCCCAGGGCCGTATTCCACCTCGTGTTTGCCGCCCTCGAAGGGTTCCCCGGGATATTCGATGTACACGCCGTCCTCGTTGAGGATGAGCTCCCCCTTGGCCAGGGCCTCGTTGAGGTAGGCCGCGAACTGGGCGTTGGTTACCGGGGTGAGCATCATCTCGAAGTCCTTTTCGATGACAGCCTCTTTGTTGTGCATGCCGTACAGGAATTCACCCGCGGGAATGCGTACCCACTCGTTGGGGTCCACACCCGTATCCACCTGGGGCGGGCTTTCCGGGGGAGCCACCGCGCAGCCCCACAGGATGGCAAGCAGCAAGGTCAGAACCGGGAGCCATGCCTTCTTCATCGCACGTCCTCCTCGGCGAAAATGGGCTTGAGGCTGGGGTCGCGCCATTCTTCCGTCCATTTGCCTTCGGGTTTGAACAGGTCCACCAGCCGCCACACCATGAGCGCGGCCACGATGACCAGCACCAGGAAGAGGCTGGCATCCAGCAGATACATGGTGAAGTTCACCAGGGGTTGCTGCTGGCTCACGGAGACGTACAGGCGCTTGGTGTAGAACAGGGTGGCCGCGAAGAAGGCCAGGTCCGAGGCGATGACGATGCCCCAGCCGTACCACTTCCGGGCCTTGTCTTTGAGGCCTACCACGTCACCGTAGTAGAGCAACAAGATGGTGGCAATCACTGCGGCCAGGATGTGCCAGTGACCCACCAGGCCGATGCGTTCCTCCCGCAACAGCCATTGCCGCAGCCAATCCAGTTTGATGGCCATGAACACGCCCGGCGCGGTAACCACCGCGTTCATGTACATCATCTGCCAGGTAGCGCCCACGGGTAGAGGGTCGGAAAGCAACGCCTTGAGTTTTTGGCCCAACGTGGGTTTGTCCTCGATGCCCATCTTGTGCAGGCCGATTTCGATTTGCTTCCGCCAGGTGTAGATGGTGAGGAACAGGGAAGCCACCATCAGGAACATGGCCCCTACGTTGATGATTTGATGGGCAATGGGGCGGAAGGGTACGATGACCCATGCACCCACGCTGATGATGATGGTGCCGATGATGGTGAAGGCCGTTGCCCAGGCGTGCAGGCGGCCTTTCAAGTCTACCCAGCGGAACACGATGAGCATGGCCGCTACGGCGATGTCTACCAGCATGATGTGCAGGTGGCCCACGATGGCCAGTTCCATGGGCGTGTGTTCGGGAATGCGAATGATGTCTTCCGAGAGGAAGACTTCGAAGCCGTTGCCGAAGTAGGAGCCGGGTACCGCGCCGTAGATCGCGGAAATCAAGGTGGCCACGGCCATGATGAACCAGGCCAGGCGTTCACCGTCCAGGCCACCGGCCAGGCGCCAGTAGGGAGAACCTTCCGGCAGCCGGTATTCCTTGGCCCAGGGCCAGAGCGCATAGGCCAGCCACATGCCGGCGAAGAAGACCAACGTCAGCCCGGCGATGAACAGGCCGTGGAAGGCCCAGTTTTCCCCCCAATAGGCAAAGGCCAGGCCAAAGACGAGCACGAACAGGTACCCCACGGTCATCACCGCGTTGATACCGACCTTGTGCATTTCCTTCATCTTGACCAGGCCGGTAATCATGTAGGTTTCCAGCGCGATGACGCCGATGGCGAAGGTGTGGTACAGGAAAATGATGCGGGCCTCGCGGTGGCTGGGGTCCAAACGCATTCCCCACAGGCGAATCCAGATGTCTCGGATGCCCCATTCGGCCATGGGCCCGGAGAGCATGCCCATGAACGCGGTTTCCAGCGCGATGAGTGCGGAAGCCATGAGGATGAGACCTTTGGTGGAACCGAAAATGTACCGGAGCCGTTCTTTCAACCAAGCCATGGTGTCGCCCTCCGTGATGAGGATGGGGGCGGACCTGACCTATCCAGGTCCGCCTGGGTTCTGAAAGGTTAGGCCAGGAGTTTCTTCACGAAACCCCAGGTGTAGGCCAGGGTCATGAGGAGCAGGAGGGGAGCCAAAATGGTGAGCACCACTTCCTGGCTGAAGAAGAGGAACTGCTTGCCCATCTTCAGGAAGGCCAGGGCAATGCCGCCCAGGCCGATGAGGACACCGCCCACCGCGACCAGGGCGAAGCCGGCCGGCGCCGCGCCCTGGCTCACGGCCATCAAAGGCAGAAGCACGATGGTCAGACCGGCGATGCCGTGCACGATGGGCATGACGAACTTGGCCAGGTGCTCCATGCCGCCCAGGTAGACCGCCGCAATGGCCAGGAAGCCCAAAATCGCGTATACGGAATAGGCCTTGGCCCACTCGGGCTTCAGGTCATAGACCAGGCCGGTGGCCAAGCCCAGGGGAATGAGGGTGGTGACCACTACCACCCAGGGCGAACTCAGCAGTCCGTATCCGAAAAGGATGAGCAGCACGCCGGCCACGAAGAGCACGGCGAAGGAGAGCATGTAGAGCACGTACGCGGTCTTGGGCGCCTTTTGATGCGCCTGATACACGCGCCAGATGGCGTACAGGGCCACCAGGCCCGTTACCAAGAGCAGGATGCGATCCAGCAGGGACATGATTCACCTCCTCCGGGGGTTGAAAAAACAAGCGGGGCCTCTAAGCAGAGGCCCCGCTTTGCGGCGTTTAGTAGATGTCGTTCATGGTGTTGTACACGTTGAACTTACCCGTGGCCGTGGGCAGGTTGGGGATGCGGGCCACCTCTTCCAGGGTGTTGGCGTCGTAGACCACCACCTCACCCTGTTGCCCCTCGGGGGCATCGAGTTTGCCCCACACGCTCACCCACACTTCGGTGCCGTCCATGTTGA
Source organism: Anaerolineales bacterium (assembly GCA_026996855.1). Taxonomy (GTDB): domain Bacteria; phylum Chloroflexota; class Anaerolineae; order Anaerolineales; family DRMV01; genus S139-71. Next base: position 24,109 of record JALWJZ010000113.1, on the reverse strand, counting down.
ACTCGAAGTGTACGGCGCGACCGTAGTCCGCGACCTCCCAGCATTTCTCCACTTCCAGGGTCTCTTTGTTGATGGCGCAGATGCTGCGTTGCATCTTCTCGTCGTTGGTCAGTGGGAAGTCCGCGAACAGGTACGGGCTGTTGGGGTGAGTCTTGATGAACAGGTTGCCTGCGGCAGGCAAATCGACGCGAGCCACCTCTTTCCAGGCGTAGTCGGGATGGCCTTCAGGGTCCACACCGATGAGGGAGATGAAGTTGTCACCCAGGTGACCGGTGGCCCACACAGGACCGTACTCAGGGTGCACCCAGTTGGCGCCCCGGCCGGGGTGCGGCTTGGTGCCCACAGGTACAATGGCTTCGATTTTCTCGTCTTTGGTGTTCACCACCACCACCTTGTTGCGCATGTTGGCCGCGACCAGGAAGTAGGGGCTGAGGCCAACGCGCTCGGTGCCGTTCCATTCCATGGCCCAGCCGCCGTCGTGCAGGAAGCGCTCGGCTTCCAGCATCTTGACGGTGGGGTTGTTGGGGCTGCTGTAGTCCACCAGCCACACTTGGCCGGTCTCCTTTACGTTCACCACCCACTGCGGGCGAGCATGGGAGGCCACGATGGAGGCCACGCGCGGCTCGGGGTGGTATTCTTCGGTGTCGTAGGTGTAACTGCGGGTGCTCACGATTTTGATGGGTTCCAGGGTGGCGCCGTCCATGATGACGAAGTGGGGCGGCCAGTAGCAACCCGCAATGGCGTACTTGTCTTCATAGCCTTCGAACTTGCTGGTATCCACCGAGCGGGCGTCGTAGCACACCCGCACCTTGGCCACCAGGTCGGGCACTTCCATCCACAGGTCGATGAGGCCCACCTTGCCGTCCCGGCCGATGGTGTACACGTAGCGACCGCTCTTGGACATGCGCACGATGTGCGTGGCGTAACCGCTTTCCACGATGTTCACCACTTCCTTGGTGTCGCCGTCGATGATGGCCACCTTGCCCGCATCCCGCAGGATGACCACGAAGAAGTTCTGCCAGTTGCGGTCATGCTGCGGCGCGGTGGGGCGCTCTTCCGGCGGCACGATGACTTCCCAGTATTCCTTCATCTGCGGCAGGGACATCTCGGGGGGTGCGGGCGGCTCCAATTGCAGGAACTTGGCCATGAGTTCGGTCTCTTCCTTGCTCAGCACGCCCTGCTTGCCCCAGTCGGGCATGCCCCGAGGGGTACCGTTATAGATGATCGCAGCAATGGCCTGGGTGCCCATTTGCTTCATGCGCTCCGGCTCCAGTGCCGGCCCCGTCGCGCCTTTGCGCAGGGTGCCGTGGCAGCCCGCGCAGCGGTCGAAGAAGATTTGAGAAGCCTTGTTGAACTCCTCTTCGGTGAGAACCACGCCTTCTTCTTTCTCAGGCTCCGGCGTGGCCTCTTCTTTGGCCATTTCCGGCGTGACCACCACGGTCTTTACCACTTCCACCGTCTTGACGACTTCCTTGACGATGGGCGTTGGTGTGGCTTGCTGGCACGCGGCCAGTACGCCTATCCCCAAAAGCAAGACCGCAACTCCTAAAAGAGCGCGAATACGATTCATACCACCACCTCCTTTGTGGTTTTTGAGAGTTGATTCACTCCCAATTATAGGTGGGTGCCCAGGTTTGTTGTGTGACGCATCTCACACAAAGGAGGGTGACAAAAATCACGTTCTTCTGGCCGGGTTGCCATTCCAGACCAAAGAAAAAAGCCCCGCCTACCAAGGCGGGGCGGGTCCGAGGAAGGCGCTCACTTCACCTTGATTTTGATTTCCTTGGGCCGCAGGGCCTTGGCCTTGGGGATGCGCAGGCGCAACACGCCGTTGCTCAGTTCGGCCTCGGCTTCGTCGGCCTCCAGTTCGGTGGGGAGGGTCACCACCCGCTTGAAGCGACCCGCCGGGATTTCTTGCAGGAGCAATTTCTCCTTGTCCTCGGGGCCTTTGAATTCACCCTCCAGGGTGACGGTGTCGCCTACTACCTCGATGTGCAGGTCTTCGGCCGTCAGACCGGGCACCCAGGCCTCGATGACAAAGGCGTCCTCTTCGGCGTACACGTTCAAGGGAATGACCAGGCCGCTCTGGCGCACATCCGTGGTCGTCCGGGTCAGTTCTTCAGGGAACAGGGCCTGCATCAGTTGCTGCATCCGGCGGAAGGGGTCGTAGTACAGCATGGTCATGGCTCACCTCCTGGACAAAGAGTTTGCGCACGTGGTGGCAATGCTTTTCCGAGGGGTTCGTTTTCTTTGTAGCGTTTCTGCATAAAAGGAGCGTTAATGGGATGTAAGCGCATTGTAGAAGCCGGAAGGAGTTTGTGGTAAAGTCTTTGCAAGACCGGTAGGCTCGCCCTTCCTTGTGGAGGCGCGACATGCCCTTTCGTTATCGCGTTGAAAACCGTACACGACCCTTGGCCCGGCCTCTATGGGTGCGGGTGTGCCGGCAGGGCCTGTGTCGTCTGCTGGGACTCATGTTTCGCCGTTCCCTGCGGGAGGAGGAGGGTTTGCTTTTCGTATGGCCCCGCTCGGGCCGATGGAGCACCGCGATTCACATGGCCTTCATGTTCTTCCCCCTGGCTTTGATATGGTTGGACGAACGGGGCGTGGTGGTCGACCGGCGCCTGGGCCGGCCCTGGCGCACCATTGCGGTGCCTCGTCAGCCTGCCCGCTACGTTCTGGAACTGCACGCCTCTCGCCTGGAGGATTTTCAAATGGGGGATTGGGTGCGGTTTTTGGACGACGAAGACCCCTGGCGGGAGCGAGGCGCATAGGACTTGCGTGTAGCCATGCGGCTTTTGAAGTGGAGGATGCACCATGTACACGTTGGGTTTTCGGCGCACCTTTGTGGCCCACCATTACCTGGTTGGGGGCGATTGGGGCCGGGAAAATTTCCCCAACAGCCACCTGTACACCCTGGAGTTGGCCCTGCACGGTGAAACCCTGGACCAACACGGTTACCTGGTGGACCTGGTCGATGTGGAGGCGGCGTTGGACCAGGTGTTGCACCGCTATCGAGAACGGATCCTCAACGACCTGCCGGAGTTCCAGGGCCTGAACCCTTCTCTGGAGCACTTCGTTCGCATCCTGGCCCATCAACTGGCGCAGGCGTTTGCCGGCCTTCCGCTGACCGGGCTTACGGTACGGTTGTGGGAAAACCAGGATGCCTGGGCCGAATACGCGATGACCTTGGGGAAGGGGGAAGCGGGTTCGTGAGGGGTGTTCGTGCAGGAGGAACCGGCCCGTTATTCCCCTTCTTCCGGGGGCGTCGTGGGGCCTGGGGTGGGGCCGCCCAGGGCGCCGCATCGTTCCAGGCCGGTGCGCGCATTGAAGGTGGCCACTTCGTCGTTGGGCACCTTTTCCAGAATTTCCAGGAAGACCGGGATGGCCTCCTGGCAGCGGTTCAGTTTCACCAGGGCCATGCCGTAGGTGAAATAGAATTCGGCGATGCGTCCGTACTGTAAGGGGGTTTTGCGGAAGGTGTGTCCTTCGGGGCTGGTGCCGCCGTGCACCACCAGAGCCAGTTGTTCCACGGCCTCTTTGAGGCGCTGGTTTTTGTAGAGCATGACGCCGTAATTGCCGCGCAGAAGCGGGTCAGTGGGAGCCTCTTCCACCGCGGTCTGGGCGTATTGCAGGGCCGCGCCAAACTGCCCCTGAGACGCATAGGTGCGGGAAATCAAATAGTCGGGAAGGGGGTCGGTGGGGTTGAGCGCGTTGGCCGATAGAAAGGCCTCAATGGCCTCGTCGTAGCGCTGCAAAATGCGGTACAGAATGCCCAGTTGTAAATGCAAGCCGGGGATGTACTCGTTCAACGAAAGCGCGGTCTTGTATTCGGCGATGGCTTCTTCGTAATTGCCCGTCACGTACAGCACATACCCGCGCGCCCGGTGGGACTCCAGCAGGCCGGGGTCCAGGCTGAGGGCCTTGCGGGAGGCTGCACCGGCTTCTTTGTAAAGGGCCTGGTCCGCAAGCACTTCGGCATACAGGGCCCAGGCAAAGGCGTTGTTGGGGTCGGTATCCACCGCGCGCTGCAAATAGGCCAGGCCTTCGGGGGTCTGGCCCAGTTGGTGCAGGAGCCAGCCTCGCAGGGCCAGGGCATGGGGATAGTCGGGGTTGAGGAGCAGGGCGTTGTTGACGCTGGTCAGCGCGGCTTCGTATCGTCCCAGCAGCGCCAGAACGCGGGCCAGTTCCCAATGCCAGGCGGCCTGTTTGGGTTGGAGCAGGATGGCCTTCTGGTACGTCTGGATGGCGGCTTCCATGCGGCCTTGCTGGAAGAGTTGGCGGGCCTTTTCCAGCAAGGCTTCAGGGGGTGGTGTGGGCGTGGGGGTCGCCTGTTCCGCGGCCTGAATCCCCGGAAGCACGAATTGCTGGGCGTACAGTACGGCTACGAAGAGAAAAAGCAGCCCCAGCAAGCGTTCCCAGGCAATTTTGCGCCGTGGCGGTTGGCGCATGGTCCATCGAGAAGGGCGCAGTTCCATGGTCGTTGCCTATCCTGCGAGGGCGTATCCCCGCCTTCTTGCGGCCCGGATACACCCTCGGGGCGATTCGTTGAAGAAACGGCCTCGGCGCCTTTGTTGGCGAACCTCGGCCACGATGGAAACGATAGATCGCACCCATTATACCGATGGGGTCCGGGTTTGTTGCACCCACTCGCCCTCGCCCGGTGAATGCACGCCCGGGGTCAGGGGGGAGGCGTCGGATTTTCGGAGTGCGGCACCTTGGTGCCGCTTTGGAACCAAAAGGAGTGCCCAGGCACCGCACTCCAAAAGAAGCGTCCGGGGTCAGGAGGCGTCGTCGGGTTTTGGTTCCTCCACCAGCCCCCGGGCGCGGAGCTGGTCCATGAGGCGGGCGGCCCGGGTGTACCCGATGCCCAACCGGCGCTGAAGCAGGGTGATGGAGGCTCGCCCCTCTTGTTGGATGACCTGGTACGCAGCGTCGAAGAGGGGGTCCTGGGGCTGGGCTTCGGCCTCCAGGCGCTTGAGGGGGATGTGCTGGGGTGGGGCATCCGCGTCCTGGTATTGTGGCCCGCTTTGCAGTTGCCAGTGTTGCAGCACGCGGAACACTTCGGCATCGGTAACGAAGGATCCTTGCACCCGTAGGGGTTCGGGGGCATCGGGGGGCAGGAAGAGCATATCACCCCGACCCAGCAGGCGCTCGGCACCGGGGCGGTCGAGGATGACCCGGCTATCTACCTGGGAGGCCACGGCAAAGGCGATGCGGGCCGGGAAGTTGGCTTTGATAAGCCCGGTGACCACGTCCACCGAAGGGCGCTGGGTGGCCACTACCAGGTGAATGCCTGTGGCCCGGGCCAGTTGGGCCAGGCGGATGAGGGCCTGTTCCGTACGTTGCGGGGCCAGCATCATCAGGTCGGCCAGTTCGTCGATGACCACCACGATGGCGGGCAGGGTCTCCTCGCCGGCCTGCGCCGCGTGGCGGTTGTATTCCGCCAGGGAGCGAGCGCCCAGACGGGCCAGGCGACGGTAACGGGTGTCCATTTCCTGCAAAGCCCATTGCAGCGCGCCCTGGGCTTTCTCCAGGTCCGTGACCACCGGCGTGATGAGGTGGGGCAGGCCGTTATAGCGGGTGAGTTCCACCCGTTTGGGGTCGATGAGGAGGAGGCGCACCTGGTCCGGCGTTCGGAAGAGAAGCCAGGTGACCAGCATGGCGTGCAGACACACCGACTTGCCCGCGCCCGTGGCCCCGGCGATGAGCAGGTGGGGCATGGTTTCCAGCGAGGCCACTACCGGTTCGCCGCTCACATCCTGGCCCAGGGCCAGGGGTAGGACCGCGGTTTCCCTGACGCGGCCAAAGGCGGGGGTCTCGATGACCCGGCGCAACGGTACCAGGTTGGGCGTTTCGTTGGGTACTTCGATGCCGATGTAAGGCTGGCCCGGCACCGGCGCCTGGATGCGCAGCCGTTTGGCGGCCAGGGCCAGAGCCAGGTCGTCGGCCAGGGCCATGACCTTGGAAACGCGCACCCGGGTACGGCCTTTTTTGGTTTCCACGTAGCCGGGTTCCACACCAAAGAGGGTGACGGTCGGCCCCTGGCGAATGGTGACCACCCGCACCGGGACACCGAACTGGGCCAGGGTTTCCTCGATGGTTCGAGCCTGTTCCTGGGCCCAGGCTTCGTCCTGGGCGTCCAGGGCTCCCTCGTCCAAAATTTGCGCCGGGTCGGGCAGTTGCCATGTTGGGGATGTTGTTTTTCCCTGCTCTTCAGGGGTCAGATGAATCGGTGGCAGGCGTTCTTCTCGGATTTTCTGCAGGGTTTCCGGTGGGGATTCGTTCCGGTCCGGTTGGCGGGCCTGCCATCGCTGGCGCATCCTTTGGTAGAGGCGGCGCAGGGCACGATGCAAGGCCCGCCAGCGGCTTTGCCACTTGGGGGAAGGGCGGGGAAGGTGGGTGAGGTAAGGCCACAAGGGTCGGTCCAGCATCCAGGCCAGGGCCACCAGGCTCCAAGCCAGTAAGGTCAATCCCGCCCCCCAGGGGCCCAGGGCTCGCTGCAAGCCCGTCATCACCCAGATGCCCCAGGCGCCCCCAGCCGGGGGGTGCACCCAGGCGGCCAAGGGCGCCAGACCTGTCAGGGCCACCACCGCGCCCAGGAAACGAACGGGGTACCACGGGACGCGAGGGCCCAGAGCCAGGCGCGCTCCGGCCCAGCCCATCAGTAACGCGGCCACGGGCCAAAGCCAGCCCAGAAAACGTTGCCACGCCTGGCTCCACCGGGCCAGAGGCGGATAGGCCCATCCGAGCAGGGCCAGCACCGCTGCCAGCACCAAAGCGCTGCCAGCCCACACCTGCCATCGGGCCAGCACGCCGATGTGGAAGGCGTGTTTGATGCGTTCCCGAACCGGCTGAAACCGCGTTCCCCATGCCGGGCCGGTTTTGCGGCGTTTTTGTCCCTTCGTTTTGGGTTTTTTCTTGCTGGGACGGCGGCCGCTTTTCTTGCGGGACATGGGTTTTCCTTGTATAAGGAGCCCGGGCGTGCTCTATTCGAGTCGTTCCGGCTCTCCAATGGGGTTTTCCAGGCGACCGACACCTGGAATTTCCAGGGTCACCCGATGGCCAGGGCGGGGCCAATGGCCCGATTCCAGCGCGCAACATCCCGGGAAGGTGCCCGTGGCCATGACCTCGCCGGGGTGCAGGGTCTCGCCCAGGGAGGCGTAGGCCACGGCTTCGGTGATGTCGTATTTGGGGTGGGCCGCCCTGCCTTCGGCCACCACGGTTCCGTTGATGAGTACCCGACCTAGCAGATTTCGCCAGTGAGGGAGCAGGTCCCACGCGCTTACCACTTCCGCGGCCATGGCCGTGGCAAAGTTCTTGGCCTTCACCGGGCCGAAGCCCGATCGCATTTCCGCGGCCTGTATGTCGCGGGCGGAGAAGTCGTTGAGTACGAAAAAGCCGCCGATGGCCGCCCGGGCCTCTTCAGGGGTCGCATTGCGCACCGGTTTGACAATAACGAAGCCCAATTCCAGTTCGTAATCCAAGGCCTGGGTGTAAGCGGGCCATGGGACGGTTTCGCCTTCGGTAATGAAGGCCAGGGGATTGCTCATGTAGTAAATGGGCCGTTGATACCACAACGCGGACGGCCGCACTTTGGGATGGGGTTTTCGAAAAATGGTCTCGTATAGATGGACGACTCGGTAGGCCGTGGGGGCAAAGCGTCGCAGCCAGCCCTTGGTAGCCTGGATGGCGTGCTCCTCAAAGAGCATGAAGTCTCGGAAGGTGAGAGGCCGGAAGGGCAGCAAGGGTGTGGGATCAAAGGGTTCCGGTTCCCCGGCTTGGGCCAGCAGTTCCTTCAGCCGGGCTTCACCTTCCGGCCCCCGGGCCAGCAGAGCCACCAAGTCGCGCGTTGCCGCTCCCAGTTCTTCTTCAAAGGGGGTTAGGGGAAACCATCGATCCTGCCACCATACGGCAACGGCATAGGAGCCGTCTTCCATGCGCACCTTTCGATACCGCATCCTCAGCCTCCTTCAAGGGACATCATAAATCTTCCCAGAACCCCGTCAAGGGTTTTGGCACCATCGACCACGCGTTTTTCAAAATCCAACAAAAGGGGCAAAAGCCATCGCATTTCCCCACGGAGGCACAGCGAACACAGGAGGAAACCTTGGTCTTCTCCAGCGGATCCGCCGTGTTCTCCGTGGCTCTGTGTGCGTCTTTGTTCGAACATGCAAAACGCCTGCACCCTCGATTCCAGGGGTATGTAGCGAAGGGGCCGGGTCCCTGGTTTTTGCTTTTATGCCCCTTCTTCCAAAAGGGCGACCACGCGTGCCGGTCCGGCACTGGCTCCTTCGATTTTCAGGGGGAACGCGGCGACCTTGAAACCGTAAGGGGGTAGCCGATCCAGGTTGACCAACCGCTCAATTTGGGCATAGGGCAGGTCCAGTTGATGCGCGGCCCAGAAAATCCCGGGCTTCCGGGCCTTCAGCGCAGCCTGGGCCTGGAGGTCCAGGGGGGCGTCCCAGCTCCAGGCGTCGATGCCCATGACCCGGATGCCCTGTTCGTAGAGCCAGCGGGTGGCCTCGGGGCTGACGCCGGGCCCCATGAGGAAGTAGTTGGGATGGTCGTAGAACTTGTCCATTCCGGTGCGTACCAGCACGATGTCCAGGGGCTTGAGGGTGTATCCGATGCGGTCCAGTTCCTTTTGGATGTCCTCCACAGTGACTACCTGGCCCCGTTCTCGGCCGGTCATGTCCAGCACCACCCCATCGGAGAAGAACCACTCCAGGGGAAGTTGGTCGATGGTGGCCGCGGGCTTGCCCTGAATGCGCGAGTTGTAGTGATAGGGCGCGTCCACATGGGTGGTGTCGTGGGTGCCCAAACGGGTGATGGTTTCCGTAGCCCAACCTTCGCCGTCTTTGAGAAGGGTGCGCGGCACCTTGAAGAAATGCTCGATTTGGGCTGCGCCTGCCCGATGGTCGTGATACTGGATTTGCACCTGAAACGGCTCCGGGGTCTCCGGGGGTGTATTGCGGATGGGGGCGGATAAATCGATAAAACGCATGGGTGCACCTCCAGGCTTATGATATGTTTGCAGCATGATAACATGATACAGGAACGGCGGCAAGAGCGAAGGGGATGGGAACCAGGTCATCGGTCTTGTATTTTTTGAGGCTTTGTGCTATGGTTGAGTTGAACGAGGAAAAAGTTTGTTTTTTTCTTGTCTTGGGGTTCATGCTTTGCGTCGATTCCTTCTTGATATTTCGAGGCCTGAGGAAAGGTGCTCATGGCTGCACGATCCGACGAGATCATCCGGGCCTTTATTGCCATTGATTTATCTCCCGAGTTGCAACAGGTTTTGGCTCGGCTCTCTCGGGAGTTGCAGGCCCGCTTGAGCCACCTGCCTTTGCGCTGGGTGCCGCCCGAGAACATTCATCTAACCCTGAAGTTTCTGGGGGATATTTCCACTCGCAACCTGCGTTTGATTCAAGAACTCATGGCCCGGGAGGCAGCCTTGTACCCGCCCTTCGAGTTCAGTGCAGGCACGCTGGGTGCCTTTCCCAGCATGCGGCATCCCCGGGTGCTGTGGGTGGGTGTGGAAGGTCCCAAAGTGCTCTTCCAGTTGCAAGAGAGTCTTGAGAAACTCATGGCCCGTCTGGGCTATCCGCCCGATTCCAAGCCCTTTGCGCCCCATCTCACCCTGGCCCGCATGGCCCGCACGGCCCGAGGCGAGGATATTCGCGCCCTGGCCCACGCGTTGCGCCAGGAGAAGGTGGGTTACTTGGGCAGCACCCGCGTGGAGGCCATCCACCTGTACCGCAGCGACTTGCGACCTTCGGGCGCGGTGTACACCCGCCTGTTCACCGCACCTTTGCAGCCTTCGGAAAGCGCTTTGGTGGTGTGAGCGGGCGTTTGTACACCTTAAAGGACGAATGCCATGTTGACCCAAGTCGAAAAGGGAACAAAATGAACAAGGGGCGACGCCGCCGGGTGGTCGCCCCTTGTCTATCCCCATCCCGTTTTCAAGGAGGTGTCGGTTGGCAAGCGCGCAAGCCTTAGCATTGGCCCATCGTTTGGTGCGTGCGTTGGAAGACAAGAAAGGTGAAGACATCCTGGTTCTGGACATTTCCGATTTGGTCACCTGGACGGAGTGCTTTGTGCTCTGCTCCGGTGTGAGCGACCGTATGCTGGAGACCTTACGCGACGCGGCTTTGGAGGCCGCGAAGGAAGATTTTGGCCTTTCCGGTCGGGTAGAAGGGGAACCGCATACTGGCTGGGTGTTGGTGGACTTCGGCGACGTGGTTCTGCACCTTTTTACCCCCGAAGTGCGGGACTATTACGACCTGGAGGATTTGTGGGCCGACGGCAAAGTGGTGGTACGCCTTCAGTAAGGTGTTTTTCACGAAGCCATACCACCGGGATGGTAAAATTTCTCCATCCTACTTCCACGAGGAGGCCCCGATGGTAAGCCAGGAACTGCTGGAGTTGCTTCGCTGTCCCGTTTGCGTGCAGGAAGGCAAGGGGGAGCTCAAACTGGTGAAGGATACCTGGCTGGTTTGCGAGACCTGCCAGCGCAAGTACCCCATTCGGGAGGACATCCCTGTGATGCTCATCGAAGAGGGGGATAAGTGGCAATCGGTGCCGGTAGACGAATTGCCCGTGCCGCCGCCCTCCTAAGGGCGGTTTTCGTCCAACTTCGGGTGCTCAAGCGCCCCTCGGATTCCGCTCCGGGAGCGTTCACCGTGCGTCCTGCCCCTCGGTTTCCCGTGTTGCGTCATCCCCTGCTGGTGAAAACCTGGTTGGGGCTGTTGCGCACACCTTTGGCTTCGTTGCTCCTTTCGCCCATGCTGAAGCAGTTGGGCTTTCCGGCCTGGCGTCGGGTGCCTTTGGCCGAGTCGCCCACGTTTTACCCCACGCCTCCTCGGCATCCCAACGGGACCCCCTGGGACCGGGAAGCCCTGGCTCAGGAGGTTCTGGGCATTCCTGGCGCCAGCCGGGTACGGGCTTTGCAAGACGCTTACGCGCGCGGGGTGTGGAACCCGGAACAGGTGGCCCAGGCTTTTTTGAGCGCATGGCGGCGTTCCGAAGAAGAGCATCCGCCCCTGCGGGCTTTCCTTGCAGTGAACCCCGAGCACCTTCGCACCCAGGCCCGTTACGCGCGGGAACGTCGGGAGCAGGGCGCGGTGCTGAGCCCTTTGGACGGCATTCCCGTGGCGGTGAAGGACGAATTCCACCTGCCGCCGTACCCTACGACCTTTGGTCTGAAGCCTTTGCAATATCGCCCCTTGCAGGCCTCGGCCGCGGTGCAGCAATGGGAAAGCGCCGGCGTTGTGTTCGTGGGCAAGACCAATATGCACGAGTTCGGCATGGGGGTGACGGGGCTGAATCGGACCTACGGCACGGCCCGCAACCCCTACGCCACCCAGCACTCCCCTGGCGGTAGTTCCAGCGGTTCCGCGGTGGCCGTGGCCGCGGGCCTGGTGCCCCTGGCCCTGGGGGCCGATGCCGGGGGTTCTATTCGCCTCCCCGCCGCTTTTTGCGGTGTGTACGGCCTCAAACCCACGTATGGACGGGTTTCCCTCACCCTGGCCGGGCCGCTGGATTGGACCCTGGCCCATGTGGGCCCGCTGGCCGGCACGGTGCTGGATTTGGCCCTGGGTTTCGTGTACCTGGCCGGGCCGGAGGCCAAGGACCGCCACACCTGGTTCCAGCCCCGCCCCGATTTTTCCGAATGGACCGCGGGCCGTTTACAGGGCCTGGTGGTGGGCGTGGACCGGGCCTGGATGGCCGGTGTGCCGCGTGCCCTGGCCGACGCCCTCGAGGCGCTGCTTATCGACCTGGCCCGGCAGGGTGCGCGCATCGAAGAGGTGCAATTGTCCCATTTGGAAGAAGCTATGCTCGCCCATTTGGTTACCGCGGGGGTGGAAATCGGCCACGCGGTGCTGCGCTGGCTGGCCCAGGGGAATCTGCCGTTGCGCCGGGCCGCGCCCGATATACAAAGTCTGGTGCTCACGGTTCGGTATTTCGACGGGCAGGACTATTTGCGCGCCCAGCAATGGCGCACCCGCATGATTCGTGCCCTGGAAGACGTGCTGCGCCGAGTCTCCGTTTTGCTGACCCCGGCTACGGGCGCGCTTCCGCCGTTTTTGCCCGAAAGCGTCTTGCGGCACGGCGAAATCCATCTGACCTCGATGCTGAACATCATGCGCTTCGTATTCCTGGCCAATTTGACCGGCCATCCCGCTCTGGTCTTCCCTCTGGGCCTTTCCCCCGAGGGCCTGCCCATGGCCGCCCAGGCCATTGGGCGCTACTGGGATGAGGCCACCCTTTTCCATTTGGCCTGGCATGTGGAACAACAGCGCGGTTTGCTTCCCCATCCCCCACGGTTTTACGATTTGAGCGACTTCATGGGAGCAGTGGGCTAAACCCTTTGCCCGGAGGTCAGTCAGCCGTCCCATGCGCATTGCCCTCTTGCATCTTCCCCCGGATGCCGACGTGCCCTGGCTGCGTGACCGCATCACCTGGGCGCAGGCCCCCCGGGTGCTGCTGGTGCTCCCTCGCGAAGGGGTGCCCCGGCTGGAGGGGGTGGTTCCCTGGGTGTTGGTGGCCCGCCACGCGCGACGCCAGGGTAAGATGCTGGCCGTGGTGACCCGTTCCCGGCACCTGGTCCGGGTCTTGGAAGACGCAGGTATCCCCGTGTTCGGAACCGTGGCCGCGGCCCATCAACGACCCTGGCGGATACGCCACGGGAAGCGCCGCCTTTTCCGCCGTTTTCGTCGTGTTCGGAGAGGGGTTCGCTCGAGTTTCCGCGGGGTGCTTCCCTCCTGGCGCGCCAGGAGCATCGAATCGCCCGCGGCTCGATGGGCTGCGGTGTTGCTGGGTCTGGTCGCGCTGGCTTTGCTCGCGGCTTTCTTCCTGCCTTCGGCCCGGGTACAGGTGCCGGTGCGGGTGCAGACGCGAAGGCACGAGGTGGAGGTCACCCTTTCCCCCGATTTGCAAGGGCCGCATCCCGGTTTGCCCGGTCTTCCCCTGGTGCCTGGGGAGGTGACGGTGGAGACGTGGAGGGTGATACGGGCCACGGGGAGTACGGTCATCCCTACCCAGGCGGCCGAAACCCGTCTGCTGTGGACCAATTTGACCCACGAAGCGGTGCACCTGCCCAAGGGCCTGGTGGTGCAGGACGTAGAAGGCCAGATGGACTTTTATTTGGTGGAAGAAGGGCGGCTTCCCCCGCAATCCGGGGCCACTGTGTGGCTTCGGGCGCGTGCGGTCCAACCCGGCCCCCGGGGCAACGTGCCGGCCCATCGGCTGAGGATGCTCTTCCCCCCGTGGGAGTTTCGCGTCGCGGTGACCAACCCCGAAGCCGCGCAGGGCGGCGAGGAGCGGCGTTTGCCCACCCTGAGCAAGAAGGACCTGCCTTTGCGTCGGGTGTTGAAACGAATGGAAGGCCAGGCCCGGCGTCTGGCCCAGGTGACGGCACCGCCTGGGATGCTTCCCCTGCCCGTGGCGGTGGATTTGCTGGACCTTTCGGAGGCGCGCCTCCTCCCCGAACCGGGATGGCCTGTGCAAAGTGGACTGCTCTACGTACAGGCCCGGTATCGGGTGTGGTGGGTGCCCCGTTCGGCCCTGGATGCCCTGGCCCGGTCGCTGCTACCCGCCTGGGTGACGCCGGGGCGGGAGGTATGGCCCGGCTCGTTGGAGGTGGAGTTGCTGCCGCCAAAACCGGGGCAGGGTCCGCCCTTCCAGGCCCTTGTACGAATGACCTGGCAAGAGCGCGAGGGCCTGGACCCCTGGCGTTTGGCCTGGGAAGCCGCGGGGCGGCCTCGAACCTGGGTGACCCGCGCCTGGGCCGCCGCGCCCTGGAGCGCCGGAAGTCCTCGCGTGGAAACCCGGCCCTTGAGTCTGCCGTGGCTGCCCGCGGGTTTTCGGGTGGAGGTGGTGTTGGAGGCTGTAGCGCCGGCTCCATGAGGTTCTGCCGAAAAAAGGGGAGGGGCGCTTTTTCGCAAAAGCGGCACTCTGACGCCCTTCTAAAGAAGGCGATGAAAAAAGGGGCAGCCCAGGCAAAGGCCGCCCCTTTTCCATGTGGCGAGAGGGGTTGCGCCCGAAAGAGGAACTCATTCCGAAGTCATGGCCAGGGCCTTGTGCACGTCTACCTTGACGCCCGGTCCCATGGTCGGTGCCAGGGTGATGCGCTGGATGTACGCCCCTTTGAGGCCCTCGGGTTTGGCCTTCTTGATGGCATCCAGCACCGCCAGGAAGTTCTCCAGCAGTTGTTGGTCGTCGAAGGAGACCTTGCCAATGGGCACGTGAATGTTGCCGCCCCGGTCCACCCGGTATTCCACCCGGCCGGCCTTGGCTTCGCGAATGACGCGAGGCAGGTCGTCGGGCTTGACCACCGTACCGGCTTTGGGGCTGGGCATCAGGCCCCGGGGGCCCAAAATGCGACCCAGGCGGGCCACTTTGGGCATCATGTCCGGCGTGGCGATGGCCACGTCGAACTCCAGCCAGCCGTCCTGGATTTTCTTGAGCCATTCGTCGCTGTCGGCCACGTAGTCCGCGCCGGCCTCCCGGGCGATGTTGGCGGCCTCGCCCTGGGCGAAGACCAGCACCCGCACCTGCTTGCCCGTGCCGTGGGGCAGGACCACCACACCCCGCACCTGTTGGTCCGCCTTGCGGGGGTCCACCCCCAGGCGGAAGTGGGCTTCCACCGTGGCGTCGAAGTTGGTATAGGCCACTTCCTTGACCAGGCGGATGGCTTCTTCGGGGTCATATTCCTTGTGGCGGTCCACCTTTTTGAGGGCTTCCAGGTATTTCTTACCGCGCTTGGGCATGATGCACCTCCTTGTGGTCAACGGGCCATAGAGGCCCTCCCACGGATTTGAGAAAGAGGGGGGAAGTTTCGCTCAAGGGTTTCGTCAATCGACGATTTGAATGCCCATGTTGCGGGCCGTACCTTCGATTTGCCGCATGATGGCTTCGATGTCGTCGGTGTTCATGTCGGGCTTTTTGATTTCCGCGATTTCCCGCAACTGTTGCCGGGTGACCTTGCCCACGATTTCCTTGGGCGGGTTGGAGGCACCTTTCTCCACCCCTGCGGCCCGCTTCAGCAAGAAGGAGGTGGGCGGAGTCTTGAGTTTCATGGTGAAGGTGCCATCGGTGTAGATGGTCACCTCCACGGGGATGATCATCCCCTGCTTATCCCGGGTTTTGGCGTTGTACTCCTTGCAGAAGGCCATCAGGTTGACGCCGTGGGGCGCCAACGCGGGACCTACGGGCGGCGCGGGACTGGCCTGCCCGGCCTGCAATTGCAACTGGACCACGGCTTTTACTTTCTTCATGACACCTTCTCCTGACCAAAACGGTGGTCTTCGCGGGGGAACCCCTCCCACCGCTCACGGCCATGCATTGTAGCATGCCCGGGGAAGGGAAGCAAGACCGAACCGGTGGCTTTCCTTGTCAAGCCAGGGGTCTACGGCTACAATTGACGCAACCCGACCGTGTACAATCCGCCCTTCCTCATAAGGAGATTGCATGGCCGGCCCTCGTTACGGGATTTTCGGCGGCTCCTTCGATCCGCCTCACATCGCCCACCTCATTTTGGCGGAAGAGGCCCATGTACAGTTGCAACTGGATAGGGTGTTGTGGATTGTGACTCCAGTACCGCCTCACAAGCGGGATGCCCGTCTTACTCCCTGGCCTTTGCGGGTGCGTCTGGTGCAGGCCGCGGTGGCCGACAATCCGGCTTTCGAAGTCAGCCTGTTGGAAGGGGAGCGACCCGGCCCCCATTACGCGGTGGAAACCATGCGCATCTTGCGGGACCGTTACCCCGACGCGACGCTGGTCTATCTCATGGGCGGGGATTCCCTGGCCGACCTGCCTTCCTGGCACCGCCCTTCCGAATTCGTAGCCTTGTGTGACGAAATCGGTGTTCTGCGTCGGCCTTTCGATGCGGTGGATTTGGAAGTTTTGGAAAAGACGTTGCCGGGCCTGGAAGCCAAAGTGCGCTTCCTGGATACCCCCCTTTTAGACATTTCGGCGACCCATATTCGTCAGCGGGTGGCCCGCGGTCTTCCGTATCGCTATTTCGTGCATCCCGGTGTGGCTCACTTGATTCAGGCCCTGGGTTTGTATCGTTTATCCCGAATCCGGGAAGCCGATGCGTAGTTGGGTGTGCGGGGCATTGCTTTCACCTTTTTGGCCTCGCGAGCGGCCTGGAGGAGCGCATGGCCAATGCCTGGAAAGGACCCAAATGCTTCGGTAGAGGGAGGGCGTGTCTTCCGTCGCTTGAGGAGCGCCGCACGCCGAAAAGGGTTGCTCAAAGCGCGTCCGCGTCTTTTCCAATTTCCCTTGTAGGAGGCCCGGGATGGACGTTCATGCTCTGGTTCGCCACTTCTACGAGCGGGCGCCGGGGTTCGCCCGTCGCCTGGAAACCGCGGGTTTGACCCCTGACGACATTCGCACCGAGGAAGACCTGGCCAAAATTCCCGTTCTGCGCAAAGAAGATTTGGTGGAATTGCAAGCCCAGGACCCTCCCTTTGGCGGCCTGCTGGCCGTGCCGTTGAACCGCCTCAAGCGCATTTTTCAATCCCCCGGCCCGATCTACGACCCCGAGGGCCTGGCCCCGGACTACTGGCGCTGGTCCCAGGCGCTGAAAGCCGCGGGTTTCGGCCCGGAGGACGTGGTCATCAACGCCTTTGGCTACCATCTGACGCCGGCCGGGGCCATGTTCGAAGAGGGGTTACGCGCGGTCGGGTGCACCGTGATTCCCGGCGGTGTGGGCCAGCAAGAATTGCAAATCCAGGCCATGCATGCCCTGGGCGTGACGGGCTATGTGGGCCTGCCTTCGTATTTGCTGGCCCTGCTCAAGAAGGCCGAGGAAATGGGGTTGACCCTTCAGGTGCGCAAGGCCTTCGTCACCGCGGAACCGTTGCCCGATTCATTGCGGGAGGCCTTGCATCAACGTGGGGTGGAAGTGGTGCGCCAGGGGTACGGCACCGCGGAGTGCGGCAACCTGGGTTACGAGTGCGTATACGAGGATGGCTGGCACGTTCCCGAAGGCGTGCTGGTGCAAATTTGTGACATCAACACGGGTCAGCCGCTGCCGCCCGGACAGGTGGGCGAGGTGGTGGTGACCCTGGACCAGAAGGAATACGCGTTGATACGTTTCGGGACCGGCGACCTTTCCGTGCTGAACACCGAACCGTGCAAGTGCGGCCGTTCTTCGCCGCGCCTGATGGGTTGGCGAGGCCGAGTTGGGGACGCGGTCAAAGTGCGGGGCCTGTTCGTCCACCCGCGCCAGTTGCAAGACCTGATGCGGCGGTTCCCCCAGGTGAGCCGCTGGCAGGCGGTGGTCACCCGTGAGGCCCATCTCGACCGCCTGACGTTGAAAATCGTGGTCGCCGAAGGGGAAGAAGGGCTGGAAGATGCGCTCAAGCAAGCGGCCCGGGAGGTGCTCAAACTCCGGGTCGAGGTGGAACCCGTGGAGGACATTCCCGAAGACGCGAAGCCTTTGCTGGACACCCGGACGTGGGATTGACCCGGCCCGGGCACCTCGCTTCACTCGACGCTTCGGCGTCGGCGTTCCCATTTCAGCAGCCAGGCTTTGGTGGCAACTCCGCCGGGACCGCTGTAGCCGTGCAGGTTTCCCTGCTGGGCCACCACCCGGTGGCAGGGGATGACGATGGGGAGTTGGTTTCGGGCCAGGGCCTGGCCTACAGCGCGTGCCGCCCCCGGACGTCCCAGGGCGCGGGCCACCTGGCCGTAGGTGCGGGTTTCTCCCGGCGGAATGGTGCGCACGTAAGCGTACACGGCCTGCTGGAAGGGGGTGGCCCAGTCCAGGTCCAGGGGGCCTTCCATGGGACGAAGACGACCCTGGAAATAGGCGCGCAAAGTTTCTTCCCAGGCCCGGCCCTCTGGGGGAAGGGCAAGCACCGGTTGGGGCGGTGTGGGGTGGTTTCCCCAGAGGATGCGGTACAGTCCCCGGTTGGTGCCCACGAGGTACAGGGGGCCAAAAGGCGTTTCCACGGGGCCGGCGACCCAAAACCCTCGGCGCTCCTTGTTGCGTGTAGTCATAAGCCCTCTCAAGTGCTCGGGAACAGCGTTTTTCCATAAATCTGTTCCAACTTACTGTCCAAAGCGGCCCCCCAGGTACCGCACCCAAAAATCCGCCCGTCCGCAAATCCGCCTTACGCCTTACCGCTTTACCGCCTTATCGCTTTACCGCCTTATCGCCATCACCCTATCCCTGTTCCAAAGCCGCGCCGAAGCGCCGCACTCCAAAAATTCGCATATCCGCCTATTCGCATATTTGCCCATCAATAATCCGAAGTCGCGTCCAGCAGATCCTCCCGGCGGGCGCGTTGTTCCGCATATCGGAAGAACAGCAAAGCGGCCGCCAGATACACCCCGGTCAGGGCCAGCAGAACGTGCATCAGGTCGGGAGCGCTCCAGGTCGTCCAGGGCGGTGCGGTGGGCAGGTGGTCCGGCAGCAAAGCCCGGCGCATGTATTCCAGCCAGTAGGTAATGGGCAGGGCATAGGCAACGTATTGCAGCCAGGTGGGGAGCACCGTGAGGGGGAAGATGGCGCCGGTGGCTACGTAGAGGGTGCCGGCCACGGCTTCCCCAATCACCCAAATGTAGCGCCGGGAATTCATCGTGATTCCGGCCAGGAAGAACCCGATGGCCATGAGCGCGGTCCAGCCGATGAGCAGCCCCAGGGCCAGTTGCCCCCAGGTGATATGGGCCGGGCTTAGGGGGAGGTGGAGGAACAACGCGCCCGCTGCCAGAACCACGACCACGCTCATGGTTCCCAGGAAGAGGGGAACCATGGCCCGGCCCGCGAGGTACGCCAACAAAGGGGTGGGGGACATGGCCAGATACTTCAGGGTGCGATAATGTTCCCGTTCGTCGATCACGGCCCAGGAGGTGGCCTGAAAGATGTTTCCGACGTAGATATAGAGGGCATTGCCCAGATAGATGTAGGCAAACAAGGGGTCTTCCCACGCGCCGTGGGTCACCAGGCCGTACATGACCACCACCAGGGCTACGGTGGCCAGGGGCCGTATGAGCAAATAGACGACCAGGAGGAGGGGGTCGCGAATCCAGTTGAACTGCTCCTCCCAGCCCATGAACATGCCCGCGTGCAGGGCAGGCCACCAAAAACGCGGCGTCGAGGCAGGTTTGAGTGGGGTCATTAGGCTTGTGTCTCGTCGTCGAGGTGCTGGGTTTCGTCGTCCAAAAGCCGCGTCTCCCCGTAGGATGGCCGTGCTTCGTCGTCATGGGGCGGCTCGAAGAGCGGCCCTTGGGAAGATTCCTGAGCGATGCGTTCTTGGAGATGGCGGTAGACCACGGTGAACACGGTGAGAATCAAGAGGGTTTGCAAAACCGAGTGCAGGCTGTTCACGATGGTGGACATTCCTTGCGTTATCAGGTGCAACGCGGCCGGGACCGTACCCTCCCTCGCCAGCCCCGCGAGAAAACCGGACACGAGGTTGAAGGGCATGACCACCAGCCCCAGCAGCCATGCCAGCAGCAGGATGATGAGGTACGAAATCAGAATCCATCCGTATTTCCGCCGCACTACCTGAAGGGCCCGTTCCAAGGCCGTCATAAAGGGCGCGTCTTCCACTACGACGGCCACTTCAGTGGTGGTGAAAAGGGGGGTAATGAAGAAAATGACCAAGAACAGGGTGCACACGCCACCGCAGCACAGCAGGAAAAGCCCTCCCACGCCCAGGGCCTCGAAAATGGCGTCCAGGTTGCCGCTTTGTGCCGCGTCCAGGAGGGCCACCAACCCAACTCCAGGGGCCGCGAACAACAACCCGACCAGGAAGACGAGCACGAGGGCAGCCACGCCCCAAAGCAGGCTCATCAGGAAGAGACGCAGGGTTTTGGGGAGCAGTACGGGTTTGACCTCTTCCCATGTTACGGGTTGCTCTTCGCTCCGGTCGTAGGCCAGATGCACGGTGTAGATAATCCCGGCACTGCTGACCAGGGAAACCACGACGGAAGCCAGGATGAGCAAAAAGAAGGGGCAAAGCAACGCGATGACCACCACCGGCGCGGCATCGGGTGTTTCGAAGGCGAACCAGGTCGTGCTTGCATCGATGACGACTCCAAGCAGGCCCAGAATCAGGCTCATGCCCAGCAAAACGCCGGCCCAAATCCAGACCAGTTTTTGTGTGCGCAAAATGCGCCAAACCTTTTGGGCTACCAGGGCCAGGTCCATGATGCACCTCCGCCAATCGGGGATTTTGAAAGTTGGGGTCTTGCAACCCTGCCAACAATTTATCTCGCTTGGCTTAAAACACATCTTACCACAACAGGAAGGGTTCGAAAAATCATGCGTTGCCATGCGGGCGGAGCAGGGGGCGTATCCGAATCCGAGGTGCGTGGTATCCTACCGGGATGGTGTGACCGCACCCGACCCATACCCCCCAATTTCCTTGTCGAGGTGGCGCCGATGAGATTTCGCATCGAGGTGTTCCGTCGTTATTCCCCTCAATTCTGGCTCATGGCCGGGGGAATGTTCCTTTCCCTGGCTGGAACCAGCATGGTATGGCCCTTTTTCCCCCTGTACGTGAGCCAGGTATTGGGTGGGCCGTTGTCGCTGGTCGGGTTGCTCATTACGCTGCAGGCTGGTGCCGGGTTGATAGGCACGGTTTTCGGCGGTTTTCTCGTGGACCGCTGGGGGCGCAAGACGGGCATGATGTTGAGTTTGTTGGGCATGGGTGTGGCTTACATCTTGCTCAATTTCGCCTCCACCTGGTGGGAGTTCGCCGGCACCATGGTGTTGGGCGGTCTGTTCGCACCGGCTTTCCGCATCGGCGGCGACGCCATGGCCGCGGATTTGGTTCCCCCGGAGGAGCGGGACGAGGCTTATGCCATCTTGCGGGTGGCCACCAACGTGGGCGTGGCGTTGGGCCCCGCCCTGGGTGCCCTGCTCATCGTGTGGTCCTACAACCTGGCATTTACCGGTGCGGCCCTGGTGTTGTTCGCCTATGCCCTCATTTTGTGGGTGTGGGGGAAGGAAACCCTACCCGACGACAATGCCCATGGGTCCGCTTTCGCGGATTTCGCCACCATGTTGCGGGATGGCCGCTTGTGGGCCTTTCTGTTTCCGGTGTTGCTGGCCTGGATGGCTGGAAGCCTCGTTTGGGTGTGGCTGGGTGTGTACATGAAGGAGCATTTCGGCCTGGGTGAGCGTTCCTACGGCTGGCTGGTGACGACCAACGCGGGTATGGTGATGACGTTGCAGTTTCTGGTGACCCGCTGGGCGCGGCGCCTGGGAGGTATGCGCACGGCCATGGTGTTGGGCGTATTGCTGTATGCCGGTTCCATTACGGCTATGGCCTGGGCCACTTCCTTTTGGGAGTTTTGGGCCCTGATGGTGGTGCTTACGGTAGGCGAGATGTTGATGATTCCCACGGCTTCCACCTGGGTGGCCAACCTGGCCCCCGAGCATTTGCGGGGGCGCTACATGTCCACCATCGCCATGATGTGGGCGCTGGGCGCCGGAGGTATCTCACCGGTTGGTGGGTGGTTGAGCGACCGCATCTCGCCCCGGGCCCCCTGGTATTTCGGCGGCGCGCTGGCTTTGCTGGCCGCGGTGCTGTTCCTGTTCCAGAGGCCGCCTGAGGCGAATGGTGAAGCGGTAAAGCGATAGGGCGGTAAAGCGATAAGGCGGTAAAGCGGTAGAGCGGCAGTGCGGTAAGGTGGTTATTTGTGGTGGGCCTGTTCGTAAGCCCGGATGCGGTCCTCGTGCCGGAGGAGGAAATCCAATTCGTCCAGGCCCTGGAGCAGGCATTGCCGGGAGAAGTCGTCGATGTGGAAAGGGAAGGTCGTGCCGTCGGGGAGGCGGATTTCGCGGGTTTCCAGGTCCACGGTGATGGCTTCCCCCGGATGCGCCTCCACCCAGGCCACCAGCGCCGCGTGGGTTCCTTCGTCCAGTTGGGCCGGAAGCAGGCCGTTTTTCACCGCATTGTTGTAGAAGATGTCCGAAAAGGAAGGGGCCAGCACCGCGCGGAAGCCCCATTGCATCAAGGCCCACACCGCGTGCTCCCGGGAGGACCCGCTTCCGAAGTTGGGGCCGGTGAGCAGGATGCGCGCCTCCCGGGCCTCGGGACGGTTCAGGGGAAAGTCAGGGTTGGGGGTGCCGTCTTCCCGGTAGCGCCAGCGGGCAAACAGGCCCCGGGCCAGCCCGGCCTTGTCCGTGACCTTCAGGTATTGGGCAGGGATGATGTCGTCGGTGTTGACGTCCGCCCGGGGAAGCAAGACTACGGGCGAGGTGAGTTGGGTGAAGGGCTGCATGGGTTCACCTCCTGAGCGACATCGGCCCGGTCAAAAGGCTTCGATTTCGGCTTTGAGTTGCTTCAAGGTGGCTTCCAGGGTTTCCAGTTGTTCCAGAAGGGTGGTCACCCGTTGGTGTTCGGCCCGCACGAAGCGGGTGAAGGGTGCGAGTGCGCCTTGGAAAGCCTCGATGCTGCGACGGATTTCGTGGTGGAACTGCTCCCGCAGGGTGTGGGAGAGGCGTTCCCGCAGGGCCTGCACCTTCTCCCGCACCTCTTTGGAGGCTTTGCGCCGTCGGGCAGGGATGACGAACAGCCCCAGCGCGGCCAGCGCGCCGGCCGCAATCACTCCGGTGACGTCCGCGGCCAGGGTGGTAGCCACCGCGGTGAGCACCGCGCCCAATCCCACCGCACCCACCTGTAAGGCTGCGGTCGCGGCCACCGCGTGCTGCAGGCTCTCGGCCAGGCGGCGGGCTTCCTGCTCTTTGTCGTAGGTGGCCAGAATGGCCTGGGCCTTGCGTTTCAACTGACCCACCAGGTGCTCCCGGCGGGAGAAGAAGGGGGCCTGAAGGCTTTGGGCTTCTTCCGAGGACGCGGCCCGATGGCGGGACACGATTTCCAACAAGGCTTCCCACTGGCGCAGTTCCGATTCCACCAGCCAGTCGATGAGGCTTTCCACCCGCTCCTCCAGCAATTGGGGAATGTCCCGCACCACCTTGGTCTTGAACTCTTCCTGAATGCGTTTCTTGTTCACCAGGTCGAAGATACGACCCAGGCGGATGGTTTCGTCGAAAAACGCGTGCGCGCGGGATTCCAGTTCCAAAAGCAGATGGTCCATTTCGGTCATGCGTAACTGGAAGCCCTTTTCCATGTCCTGTTCGTACACTTCCAGCAGGCTGTCCAGGCGTTGGATGGTTTCCATGTCCCGGTCCAGGTAGGTTTTGCGTTCCAGGAGCATGGCCTTGTATTTGCGCACCAGGTGCAGGCCTACCCCCAGGGGATTGAGGAGTTTCAGCCGTACCCGTTCCTTTTGGTCCAGGGTTTCCCAAATGTAGCCCTCAAAGGCCGCAAAGCCGCTGGCTTCCAGCAGGGTGGGGTCTTGGGCTTGTTTGGCCTGCAGGGCCTGCCGCGCGCTCAAGAGGAAGATGGGCGGTTCCAGGCCCAGGAGGCCGCGCGCGTTTTCGGCTACGAAGCGACGCACTGCTTCCCGGTCTTCCTCTTTTTCCAGCAGGTCCACCTTGTTCACCACCAGGACGATTTTCTTCCCCCAGGCCTTGATTTGCTCCATGAAGGCCCGTTCGCTTTCGGTGAAGGGCCGGTCCGCGGAGGTGACGAAGACGACCAGGTCGGCCCGGGGGATGAAGTTCGCGGTGAGGATTTCATGTTCCCGGATGACTGCGTTGGTGCCGGGCGTGTCCACGATGCTCAGGTCTTGCAGGGCCGGGGCGGGAAGGCGGTGTTCCAGCAACTCCGGCGCCAGGGGACGCACCTGGGGCTGGGGGCCGTAGCGCAGTATCTGCACCTGGGTGGTGGTGGGGGTAACGCCTTCCTTCAACAGGGATTCGCCCAGCAGGGCGTTGATGAGCGCGCTTTTGCCCGCGTTGAATTCGCCTACCACCACCAACAGGAACAGGTCGTCCAGTTGGGCCAGGGAATCGTCCAGGGCTTTGCGGTCCGCGGGCTCGGCCTGCAACTGGAGCAGAACCTCCCGCAACTGGCGGAGGGTTTCCCGTTCCTGGCGTCGCCATTCCTGAACGCGGTCCTGGGGGTAGGTCTGGGTCATGGAGCCTCCTATTCCTCGGGGGGCGGTGTGGATGTGGTCGTAGGCGTGGCCGTGGTGGTTGGGGTCGTGGTCGGTGACGGCGATGGGGTCGGCGTGGGGG
>JALWJZ010000112.1 GCA_026996855.1 Anaerolineales bacterium | reverse complement strand
CCTCCCCCTCCGCGCCCCGGTTTCCGCCGGGGCGCCCATTTTCTTGAATGGTCGATATCCCTCTTGTTGCGTACAATAGGGGCAGGTCTCAACAGGCATTCCTCTGCTCCAGGAGGCGGACCTTGCTCACCCTGGTACTGGCTACGGCCAATCCTCACAAACAAGAGGAGATGAAACATCTGCTGACCGCCGGCCCCTGGCAGATTCGAACGCCCCAGGATTTGGGGATGCAATTGGAAATCGAGGAAACGGGACCTACCTACGCGGCCAATGCCTATCTGAAAGCCCATGCCTGGGCCAAAGCCACCGGCTTATGGGCCCTGGCCGACGATACGGGCCTGGAAGTGGAGGCCCTGGAGGGGGAACCCGGGCTGTACTCCGCGCGTTACGGCCCGCCGGGGACCCCTCTCCCCACCGCGGCCCTGCGCCGCGCCTACCTGTTGGAACGCTTGCAAGGGCATCCCCGGCCCTGGAGGGCCCGTTTCCGCTGCGTGCTGGCGCTGGTTTCGCCGCAGGGGAGCGCGCTCTTCGCCGAAGGGGTGCTGCCTGGGGAAATCATCCCGGAAGAAAAGGGCGAACACGGCTTCGGCTACGACCCTCTGTTTTACCTGCCAGAGCAAGGTCGCACCCTGGCGCAACTCACCTTGGAAGAGAAAAATCGCGTCAGCCATCGGGCGCGCGCCGTGACTGCCCTGCGTCCAGCCCTGGAAACCTTGGCCCAACGGCTGGAGGCGAACCGCCCATGAGGCGTTTTCCCAAACGACACACCCATAAGACCGCTTCCCGATTCACCCTGAGCCGACGGGACGCCCTGCGCCTGTTGGGCACCGCGGCCCTGGCGCCTTTCCTGAGCCGATTATGGCGCTGGCAGGGGGCTTCGGCTGCTTCCCCCAAGTGGGGGCGGGTAGCCTGGGAACGGGTGGACGTGTACGCATACCCCTCCTTTCAAGCGCCCCGGATGGCCATCCATTGGATGGACACGGTTCTCCCCATTGCTCAAGCCGTGGTCGCCCGGGAACCTGCCCACAACCCCATCTGGTATCGTCTGGCGCGGGAGGGGTACGTGCACAGCGGCGGTGTTCAGCCGGTGGAGATACGTCCCCAAGCCCCCCAGCCCGTCCCCGAAGGGGGCGCGCTGGCCGAGGTCACCGTGCCCTACACCGATGCCTTCATCGCGCCCACGAAGAACTCTATGCACATGTACCGCCTGTACTACAGCACCACCCATTGGGTGCTGGAAGCCGTGCCGGGCGACGACGACCCCAAGGAAACCTGGTACCTCATCCAGGAGGACAAATGGGACCTGCGTTACTACGCGCCGGCCCGGCACCTGCGTCTGATTCCACCCGAAGAGATGGCCCCCCTGTCCCCCCATGTACCGGGGGTGGCCAAGCGCATTCTGGTGGACCTGGACGCCCAGGTCCTCCTGGCCCTGGAATACGACCAGGTGGTGTTCGCGACCCGGGTCGCCACCGGCGCGGTGTTCAGCGATGGCGATTTTCGCACGCCCACCGGCGTCTTCCTCACCGCACACAAACGGCCTTCTCGACACATGGCGGCCAACAACCTGGCCCGCAACGGCTACGACCTGCCCGGCGTACCCTGGGTGTGTTACATCACCGAAAGCGGGATTGCCTTGCACGGCACCTACTGGCACAATGACTTTGGCAGGCCCAGGAGCCACGGCTGCATCAATTTGAGTCCGGCGGCCGCCCGCTGGGTGTTTCGGTGGACCCTGCCCGCGGTACCTCCCGAGCGCCAGTGGGTTTACGACGACGATGTCGCCACCCTGGTGGAAATCGTAGGGAGCAGGAAGGATGACGCAACCCCTGTTTGAAGGGTTGGTTTACGACGAAGACGGCAACCCGGTCGAAGTGCGGCGGGTGGGCAACGAACCTTGTTACGTGGTGTACGATGCCTGGGGCATGGCCTACCACATCCCCACCGCCCAGGTGGACCGGCAGGTGCTGGAATTCTTCCGCCAAATAACCCAGGGCCACGAAGAGGAACTGGCCAAGGCCACCGCTCGCTTCATCGGCCAGGAGGACCCCTTCACTCTGGCCATATTGCAAACCCAATTCCGCAACTGGGAACAACACATGGAGGAATTGCTACAAATAGGCCTGCCGGAAGACGCGCGTTACCTCCTGGGAATGATGGGTTTCCACGTGATCATCAACCACCACGGGGAGGTGGTAAGCATTCACCTACCCCAACGGGAAATGGAGGAACCTCCGGACCCGGAACTTTGAAAACCCCACGCCGAGAACGATGCCCCCACGCTGGGCCACGCGTTTTTCAAAATCCAACAAAAGCGGCAAAAGCCATTGCATTTTCTCACGGAGGCACAGAGAACACAGAGAAATTTTTTGACCTTATCCAGCGGATACTCCGTGTCCTCCGTGGCTCTGTGTGCGTCTTTGTTCGAACATGCAAAACGCCTGTACGCTGGGCTCGCGGGCTTGCTTACCCGTTTACCGTTGGTATAATAGCCATGCCGCAAGCCACCGTAGCTCAGCCGGCAGAGCAGCCGCCTCGTAAGCGGCAGGTCGCGGGTTCGAGTCCCGCCGGTGGCTTTTTTCGTTGGCAAAGGGAGCCCTGCGCCAGCAAATCGGGTCCCGGGGGTGAACTCCATCCGGGAAGGGTGTTTTTGTGTCAAAACCGAAGGGCCATCGCGAGGAAGCGGTGGTATAATGCGGAACGACCGGCCGACGGCTGCGGCTGTTGGCTTGGAGTCTTTTCATGGGAGGAACCCGTCATGGGCAAACATCGCATCGACCCGGAAGTCAAGGCCAAAATCATCCAAGACTTCCAGCGTTTCGACGGCGACACCGGCTCGCCGGAAGTGCAAATCGCCTTGTTGACCTACCGCATTCGCAACCTGACGGAACACCTGAAGCAACACAAACACGATGAGCACTCCCGTCGGGGCCTCTTTCTCATGGTGGGGAAGCGCCAGCGACTGCTCCGGTATTTGCGCAAGCAGGACTACCAACGGTATGTGGAAATCACCGACCGATTGGGCATCCGCCGGAAGGAATAACCCCCGCCCTCGCGGGGACGGCATACCATATCTGCGCAGCCCCTTACACCCGGTAAGGGGCTTTTCCGTTTTTCCCAAAGAACAGACACGACCAACCTTCATGGTCAGGAGGACCGCTGATGTACGATACACCCCGTGCTTACCGCTATGAAACCCAGGTTGGCGACAAAACCATCATTTTCGAAACCGGGAAACTGGCCTTTCAGGCCAACGGCGCCGTCACCGTGCGCCTGGGCGACACCCTGGTCTTTGCCGCGGCCACCATGAGCCCCGAAGCCCGCACGGACATCGATTTCTTCCCCCTACGGGTGGACTACGAAGAACGCATGTACGCCAGCGGCCGCATCCCCGGCTCTTTCTTCCGCCGGGAGGGCAAGCCCAGCGACGAAGCCATCCTGGTGGCCCGGTTGGTGGACCGACCTCTGCGCCCCCTCTTCCCCAAGGATCTGCGCAACGACGTGCAGGTCATCGTGTACTCCTTCTCCGCGGACGACGAAAACCCTCTGGACATCCTGGCCGTGAACGCGGCCTCCGCGGCCCTGGCCATCTCCGACATCCCCTGGCACGGCCCCATCGGCGCGGTGCGCATCGGCCGCATCGACGGCGAATTCGTGGTCAATCCCACCTTCCAGGAGATGGAAGTCTCGGACCTGGACCTGCGCATCGCCGGCACCCGAGAGGCCATCATCATGGTGGAATGCGGTGCCCGGGAAGTGCCGGAAGAGATCATCGTGGAAGCCTTGAAGTTCGGTCACGAAGCCCTGCAACCCCTCATCGAGATTCAGGAGCGCATGGTAGCCGAAATCGGCAAGCCTAAGGCGGAATACGAACCCTTCGTGGTGCCCGAGGAACTGGTGGCCCAGATTCGCGAAATGGTGTCCGAGGACATCTGGCACATCATGGAACAGGCCCTGCCCAAGAAGGAACGCAACCAGGCGCTGGACGACCTGCGCAAGGCGATGCTGGAACGCTTCACCCAAACGGAGGCGGTGGCCGCGGGTGAAAACGGCGAGGAAGGCGCGACGGAGCCGCCCACACCCATCCAGGTGAAGGCCGCGTTCGAGCAGGTGCTCAAGGAAACGGTGCGGCGCTACATCCTGGAGACGGGCAAACGGGCCGACGGCCGCGCACCCGACGCAATCCGACCCGTATGGTGCGAGGTGGACATCAGCCCCCGGGCCCACGGCTCGGGCCTCTTCACCCGAGGCGAAACCCAGGTGCTCACCCTGGCCACCCTGGGCACCCTGGGCGAAGCCCAGGAACTGGACACCCTGCTGCTGCAGGCCGAATCCAAGCGCTACATCCACCACTACAACTTCCCGCCCTTTTCCACCGGCGAGGTGCGCCCCCTGCGGGGGGCCTCCCGTCGGGAAATCGGCCACGGCGCGCTGGCCGAGCGGGCCCTGGTTCCGGTCATCCCCTCGGAAGAAGCATTCCCCTACACCATTCGCCTGGTCTCCGAAGTGCTCTCATCCAACGGCTCCACCTCCATGGCCTCGGTGTGCGGCTCCACCCTGGCTCTGATGGACGCGGGCGTGCCCATCAAGGCGCCGGTTTCGGGCATTGCCATGGGCCTCATCAAGGAAGAGGACCGCTACGTAGTACTGAGCGACATCATCGGCATGGAAGACATGCTGGGCGACATGGACTTCAAGGTGGCCGGGACCCGGGAAGGCATTACCGCCTTGCAAATGGACATCAAAATCCCGGGCATTACGCCGGAAATCATGGCCCAGGCCCTGGGCCAGGCCCGGGAAGGCCGCCTCTGGATCTTGGAAAAGATGCTGGCGGTCATCCCCGAGCCCCGGCCTGAACTCAAGCCCCATGCCCCGCGCATGGAAATCGTGCAGATTCCGGTGGAACGCATCGGCGCGCTCATCGGCCCCGGCGGGCGGGTCATCCGGGCCTTGCAGGACGAGACGGACACCAAAATCGAAATCCAGCCCGACGGCAAGGTGTACATCGCGGCCACCAATCTGAAAAACCTGGAGGAAGCCAAGCGCCGGGTGGAGGCCATCACCGAACTGCCGGTGGAAGGCCGCATCTACACCGGCCGGGTAGTGCGCCTGACGGAGCACGGCGCGCTGGTGGAAATCCTGCCCCAGATTTTGGGCATGGTGCACATCTCCCAACTGGACCGGGGCCGGGTGGAAAAGGTGGAGGACGTGGTCAAGGTGGGCGACGAAATCACCGTGATGGTGACCAGCATCGACGAGGCCACGGGCAAGATTCGCCTGTCTCGCCAGGCGGTGTTGGAAGGCTGGACCCTGGAAGAGGCCAAGGCTCACGACCCGGCCATCAGCGGCCGGCCGGCGCGGTCTTCGCGGCCGCGCGGGGGCAGCCGACGCGAAGGCCCTCGTGGCTCCCGCCAGGCCCCGCCGCGACGGAGCGCTCCCCCACGACG
Source organism: Anaerolineales bacterium (assembly GCA_026996855.1). GTDB lineage: Bacteria > Chloroflexota > Anaerolineae > Anaerolineales > DRMV01 > S139-71. Next base: position 25,894 of record JALWJZ010000112.1, on the reverse strand, counting down.
AAGTGGGCCGCCTCGACAGGCACCCCCCCGGCCCCACACCGCGCCGCGCAAGCCTCCCGCGGAATCTTCCGACGAGAACCCTGCCCAATAAAGCAGCCGATGCCACAACGGGGCGCGCCATGCGCCCCGTTGCGCTTTCACAAGCACATCAACCAACCCGGTTTGGAACGCGCGAAGGCGCCCCGCTCCCTCCGGGTTTTCATATCCGAAACGCGGAGGCCCGGAAGGTGGGGTTTGGGCGTTACGAGGCAGCCCACCAGCGGCATGCCCGGCCTTTTCCCCGAAGGAAAAAACATGCGCATAGGAGGTGCGCCATGAGCCATTACCCGCCAGAGCCTTTTCGCATCAAGATGGTGGAACCCATTCGGCTTCCCTCACCCGAGGAGCGGGAAGCCGCGCTGCAACGGGTGGGTTACAACCTCTTCGGCCTGCGCAGCGAGGAGGTGTTCATCGACCTGCTGACCGACTCGGGTACCGGAGCCATGAGCCAGGAGCAATGGGCCGCGCTCATGCGGGGCGACGAGTCCTACGCCGGCGCCCGTTCCTTCTACCGCTTCGTGGAAACGGTGCGGGACATTTTCGGCTTCCGCTACGTGCTGCCCACCCACCAGGGCCGGGCCGCGGAGAACATCCTGGCGGCTATCTTGCTGAAGCCCGGCCAGTACGTGCCCTCCAACACGCATTTCGACACCACCCAGGCCAACATCCGCGCCCGGGGCGGCGTGCCGGTGGATTTGGTCATCGACGAAGCCCACGACCCGCAAAACCCGCACCCCTTCAAGGGGAACATGGACATCGCCAAATTGCGGGCTTTCATCCAACGGGTGGGACCGGAAAACATCCCCTTTGGGATGCTCACGGTGACCAACAACAGCGTGGGCGGGCAGCCGGTTTCCATGGAAAACATCCGCCAGGTGAGTCAGGTGTACCGGGAGTACGGTATCCCCTTTTTCATCGACGCCTGCCGCTTCGCCGAGAACGCGTACTTCATCCAGCAGCGGGAGCCGGGCTACAGAGAAAAGTCGCTGCTGGACATCGCGCGGGAGATGTTCTCCTATGCCGACGGCGCGACCATGAGCGCGAAGAAAGACGGCCTGGCCAACATCGGCGGCTTCCTGGCCATGAACGACGAGGACCTGTACAACCGGGCCGCGGCCGAAGCGGTGATTCGGGAGGGCTTCCCCACCTACGGCGGCCTGGCCGGGCGAGACCTGGAGGCCATTGCGGTGGGGCTGCGGGAGGCGCTGGACCCGGCCTACATGGCCTATCGCATCGGCCAGGTGGCCTACCTCCATGCCCGGTTGCAGGAAGAGGGGGTGCCGGTGCTTTCGCCGCCCGGCGGCCATGCTGTGTATCTGGACGCCAAGGCCCTGCTTCCGCACATCCCCCAGAGCCAGTTCCCCGGCCAGGCCCTGGCGGTGGCGTTGTACCGGGAAGGCGCAGTGCGGGGGGTGGAAATCGGCTCGGTCATGTTCGCCCATGAGGACCCGGAAACGGGAGAAACGGTGTACCCCGCGCTGGAATTGGTGCGGCTGGCCATCCCCAGGCGCATGTATACCCAAAGCCACCTGGACTACGTGGCCCGGGTGGCGGGGCAGGTGGCCCGGCGGGCCGAACAGGTGAAGGGATACCGCATCGTGGAAGCCCCGCCTTTGCTACGGCACTTCCTGGCCCGGTTCGAGCCGGTGCCCTAAGAGGGTGTTTGAGAAGGTGCTTCGTACCTTCTCAAAAAAGAGAGAATTCTGCAAAATACGCTCGTGGACTGCGGTTTGCGCTTTCGTCTGGCGGCACTTCTTGTTGTAACGTAGAAGTTATTGAAAATCCGAAGGGTTTTCAAACGCCCTCTAAACGCCGGGAAACGCATACCGAAAGCGTTCCCGCGCACCGGCGTTGTGCACTTCCACCAGGCGCAGGCCGCGCACCTGAATGCGAAGGGGAAGCGTTCCCTGCCAGTCCAGGGCCAACAGGTTCTGGGCTTGCTCTTTTTGCAAATCGAAACTCAAGGTGACATGGGGTACCCACAATTCGGGGGCAAAGTAATCCCGAATGGCCCCCATGTAACGGCTTCCTATGTCGTAAACCAGGCGATGGGTCTCCAGCAAAACCTGGCTGGGCGCGGCACCGAAGAAGACCAACCAAGTCCTGTCCACAAAAAGGCCCAGGTACACCAAATCCACAGAGAAGGGGCGCCAGCCCTGAGCCCACCTTTGCAAATCCCCGACCAGGGAAGCCACGTCCATCTCCGGTGTTTCATCCACCAACAAAGTCAAATGAGGCTCGTAGGCTTGCAAGTTCAGAGGGGTGGGAAAGCCCTTCCGAGCGATACGTTTCCATACAGCGCGGATACGGGCGTCCGAGGCTTCGTCGAAAAAAAGCTCCAGCACGTACTGCACCATACCAACCCCTACCGCCAAAGGTTTGTACTCCCCTCATCCCAAACGACGCTTCAATTCATGGGCATACCTTTGGCCCAGGGTCTCCGCGTGCTCTCGCGCCCAAAGGGAAAGGCGAGTCCATCCCGCATCCGGCGCAGCCGAACCCAACAGGCCCATCATCAACCCCTGGACCTCTTCCCAGGTGAGAAGCACGTCGCCCAGCATTTTACCCAGGAGGGCCACGGCCAACCAGGCCACACGCGGGGGCATGGGCACCAAAGGCCGCGGGCAACCGATGGCTGCCCCCAGGGTTTGCACCAGGGTGCGGTACGTGAAATGTTCCGGTCCCACCGCGTCCAAAATTACGTTCTCCGATGCGGTGGCGAAACGCACGGCCAGCGCGGCCAAATCCTCCACGAAAATGGGTCGGATGGGGTACTCGCCCTCGCCAAACAGGCCGAACAAGGGGAAACGCCGCAAGGCCCAGGCGATGTTGTTGATGAGAATGTCCCCCGGACCGAAGAGCACCGCGGGACGCAAAATGGCATAGGAAAGGCCGGTGGCCTGCAAGAGCCGTTCCACCAAGGCCTTTCCCCGGAAATAAGGGAGGGGGGAACGCTCATCGGGGTTGGTGATACTGATGTGCACCACCCGAGGCACCCCCGCCCGTCGCGCGGCCTCGAACAGCCGGGCCGAGTTCTGGACGGCCTGCTCGAAGGTGAAAGCCCGATGACGAAAGCGCACCCAATAGGTGTTGACCAGTACTCGCGCGCCCCGCAGGGATTTCTCCAACCGGGCCAAATCGTGAAAGGCCAGCGGGTGCACCTCGACCTGCCGCGTCCAGTCCCCCAGGCCCTGGGCCTTCCAGGGGGCATTGGTCAGCGTGCGTACCCGCCATCCCTGGGCCAGAAACCTGCGGGCGATGAAACGGCCGGAGAACCCAAAAGCACCGGTCACCACGGCCAGGGGGGCTTGCGTTTCTTTCGGGCGGCTCGTCCGTTCCATCATGGGACCCATGCTCCTCCCGCCTCACGACATGCAAAACTTTCCAGTATTGGCGAATATACCACAGAAAGCGGCGCACGGCCTTTCTCGACCGTACGCCGCCGACGCGTCCTGTTGGTCCGGTGGCAGGCCGCTTACTTGACGGCCAGGGTGTGCACCGCCAAAGCCGGCTTGCTCACCCGTTTGGAGAGCACCACCACTTCCAGGCGGTAGAAGCCGGGTTCGCGTCCCTCCCATGTCGCGGGTTCCAGAAGAATCTCGTAACCCCCTGCGTCAGCGGCGGCCGTACCCTGGGCCACCACCTGGAAGGCCTCGTCGAACAGCAAGAAGCGCACCCCGTCGATGTCCTGGGCCGGGTAGGGTTCGCCCTCCGGCATGGCCACGACCACCCGGAAACGGGCCGTCTCATCGGGCGACACCCGGCTCGGACCCTCCACCCGCACCTGGGGCAGAGGTGGCTCCGCAAAGGCCGTCCAGCGTTCCCGGTCGCCTGCGTATTGGGGGAAGCAGCGCAACACCAGACCGCCTTCCACGCCCAAGACCTGGTCCAGGTAAAACGGCCCGGTACCCACCCAAAAGTGACCGCGAGCCTCCACCCAGGCTTGCAGATTGGCCCAGCGGGTTTGCACCTCTTCGGGCGATACGTATTCGCCCAGCACCTGGGCATACGGCAGCGCGGCCTCGGAGGCGGCCCGGTGCAAATGCTTCTGCAGCACCTCCAGGCTGGGGCCGTCCATCAGGCTGAGCCACTCCACGTTCTTCTCGTCCGCGGTGGCCCGGCTGAAGGCCAACTCGCCCTCGCCCACCGCGCGCAGCGCCACGGCCATGACGTGCCAAGGTACCGGCCCCAAACGGTAGGTAGGAAACCAGGTACCCTCGAAGGCCACCAGCAGTTCCGCGTCGCTCCACAAACTGTCGGTGTAGGTCTCGATGACCAACGGCTCCCAGGAAAGCACCCGCACCCCCTTGAGGCGCTCCAGATACCGGGTCCAACGAGCGGCCAGTCCGGGGTCGTAGTGCGGGCTATCGGGATGGGTCACGTCCATTTGTAAAATCATGGCCATGAGGAAATCGCCGGGGGAAAGGGGTGAACCGTCGTGCCATCGCACCTTCTGGAACAGGTCCGCTGGATACGTCACCCGGATACGGGCACGCGCGGTGCGGCCCTCGGGAGCCACTTCCTTCACCGTGAGAAAACGGCCCGCCGTGGGGTCCCATGCAGCCCAGGCGTCCTCGGGCACGGGGATTTCCTCGGCATATTCCAGGGTCACCCAGTCCAGGGTGTGCTCGATGGGCGTTCCCTGGAGCACGGTGACCTGGGCCTTCTCCACCCGCATGGGCAGGGCCAGGCCGGTATAGGGGTCGGGCACCGCGCCCCAATCCACCGTACCCCGTAAGGGCATCAAGTCGTACACCATGCTGCTACCGGCCAGGGGGTTCCAGGGGCCGGTCAGCAGGCTGGGTTGGGCCACGGTCACGGAGCCGCCCGGCTGGGTACGGCGCAAGGTCCAGGGCCAGAGCCGGGAACCAGCCACGCCGCCGGCCAGGTCGTAGGCCACCTGCACGTCGGGCTGCATAGGACTGAACGCGGCCTTGTCCACCAGCCACACCCGTACGGAATCCTTCAGGGCCAGTTCCAGCGCGCGGGCAAAGAGTTCCCGTCGCTCTTCGGGCGTGCGGTAGTCCTTCTGGGCCAAACGCCGGGCCACCTGGTCGAATTCCTCGGCCGGGCGATACGCCTGCCAGAGGGGTGCGGAACGACCTCGCGGGGTGTAGTAGTACTCGAACAGATACCCCTGGTCCCGCTCCACAAAGGTGCGTAAATGGCCCGCGGTGTACAGGTGCCACAGGCCGGCGTGGGGGTCGCCGTTCACAATGGTGCGGGCTTCTTTGGAGGTCTTGTACTGGCGTTCCACCTGAAAGCCCACGGCCTCCAACTGCCGGGCCACGTAATCACCGATTTCCTTTCGTTCGTCCTCGGTGCGGATGACGAAAATCAGGGTGACGGGTTCGTCCTCGAAGTGCCACACCCCATCTTTCATCTCCGCGCCCAACTTGCCCATTTCCTCGGCAATCACGGCCCGGGCCTTCTCCAGGTCGTAGCGGTAGCGGGCTTCCAGGGGCCGGATGAGGTCGATATACCGGGCGTAATCGGGCATGGCGGTGTACAGCGGGGTGAACTTGGGTACACCCAGGCCGCCCAAGATTTCCTGCACGATGTATTCTCGGTCCACAAGCCAGTTGAGGGCCTCCCGTATGCGGGGTACGGCAAAGGGATTGAGTTTCCCCGTACCCTCGAAAATTGGCCCGGCGGGGTTCAGGCTCAATGCCCGGCTGGAACCGTAAAACTGCACGGTGCGGAAGCCCCTATCCTGCGCCTTTTTCCAAAGCACCGGGTCGGCCAGGCTGTATGCGTACACGTCGTACTCGCCGGCCTCCAGCCGAGCGACGATACCGGCCCGGTCGGGGTCCTCTACGAAGACCACCTGCTCCACCCAGGCGCCGGAGCAGGCAGGAGGTTTCGTTTCCTGGGTAGCCGCTTCCTCGGGGGCCGCTGGAACGGCCGATGCGACCGTGGGGGACGCTGCAGATATGGGCGACGTCGGCTCGGCCGACCGCCCACACGCGACCAAAAGGCTGAACCCCAAAACGAGAGGGGGTAACCAGCGCCACAAAAGATGGACAACGGGCCGAAACATAAGCACCACTCCGCTTGAAAAAATTTCGGAGGTCACGCGAACATCGCGATGTTTTCTCCCAAAGGCCAACGCCCTGCACAAAAAGGGGCCGAACAAGGCGCCCAAGCGCCCCTCCGCCCCCGAAGGTCATCCGTGCGCAGACTCACTCACGAGCCATACCTCCAAAGCAACAAACGACCGGTCTTTGGGAACCGGTCGCTTGAAAAGCCTGGTGTCGGAAGCCAGGGCCCGACGACGCCGGAACGCGTGAACGGGTGGCGTTGGACATCGCAACCCACAGAAAGGGGCCGTGCCACCGCTGCGCCGGCGCCTGGACGGGCACGCTTTTACCGCTTGGTGTAGGTCGGCGCCTTGCGGGCCCGTTTGAGGCCGGGCTTTTTCCGTTCCTTTTCGCGCGGGTCTCGGGTGAGCAAGCCGGCCTTGCGCAAAGGCGGGCGGTTATCGGGGTTGAGTTTCACGAAGGCGCGGGCCAACCCCAGGCGAATGGCACCGGCCTGGCCGGTAATGCCGCCGCCCTTCACCTGCACGGTGATGTCGTACTTGGTGCGCTCTTCACCCAGCACGGCAAAGGGCTGCAAGATGAATTCCAGATCGCCCACGCGGGTGAAGTACTGCTCCACCGGGCGGCCGTTGACCAAGAACAGCCCGGTGCCGCCGGGGTAAAGGCGTACCCGCGCGGTGGCTTCCTTTCGCCGACCGATGCCTTCGATGTAACGAGCCTTGCTCAAATCCCGAGTTTCCACTTCCGGCATGGTTCTTTACTCCTTCAAGGTGAATTCATGGGTTGGAAAACCGCTCATGCACTTTCCAGCGCACCCTCTCAATCCAGGCGCACCGGCTTGGGGTTTTGGGCCTGGTGAGGGTGCTCCGGCCCCGCGTAGACTTTGAGGCGCTTCAACATTTTACGGGCCAGCCGGTTCTTGGGCAACATACCCTTCACCGCCAGTTCGATGACCCGCTCGGGGTGCTTGGCCAGCATGTCCTTGAGCGCGGTTTCCTTCAGCCCCCCAGGGTAGCCCGTGTGACGGTGGTAGATTTTGTTTTCCATTTTGCGCCCCGTCACCCGGATGCGGGCCGCGTTGATGACCACGACGAAGTCGCCCATGTCCACCCCCGGGGTGTAAGCGGGTTTGTGCTTCCCCATGAGCAGGGTAGCAATCTTCGCGGCCAGGCGGCCCAAAATCTGGCCGCTGGCATCCACCAGGTGCCATTCGCGGGCCACCTCATCGGCTTTGGGGTAATACGTGCGATGCAGTTTGGTGGTCACGGTTCCACCTCCGGTTGTAGCGGTTAGCGGTTAGCGGTTAGCCGTTAGCAGTTAGCAGTTAGCAGTTAGCAGTTAGCAGTCAGTAGTCAGCAGTTGGCAGTTAGCGGTCGGCCGTCGGCGGTCAGCGGGCGGCGGAAGGACCGCTCCAGAGGCGCTGCCACCAGGTTCGGAATTCGTCGTCGGTGCGCGGCAGCGTCCAATCCTCGGCATAGTACACCCGGGCCAGGTACAGCCCCTGGGGTGGGGCCAGGCCCTGCAAAGGCTCAAGGGGAGGCGTCTCCAGAGCCTGCTGCCAGTCCTCCAACGGCATCCGCCCCTGGGCCACGGCCACCTGCAGGGCCACCATGCGGCGCACCATGTGGTACAGAAAAGCGTCGGCCACCACGTCGAAGGCCCATTCGTCCGGGGCCAGCCGATACCAGGCGGCATGGTACACGGTGCGCGCAGTAGAACCGCCCGGTCGGGTGGGCGTCCCCAAGGCCCGGAAATCCCGCCGTCCCGGCAAAATTTGAGAAGCCCGGTGCAACAAAGTCGGCTCCGGCGGCGGCCAGACCCGCCAGGTGGTGCCATCCCGCAGCGGATGGCGCACCCGGCCGATGCGGATGCGATACACATAACGGCGCGCCCGGGCCGAATAACGGGGATGGAACCCCGAAGGCGCCAGGCGCACGTCCCACACGGCCACGTCCCCGGGCAGGTGGGCATTGAGGGCCTGCAGCAGGGCCTGCGGCGAATGTCGCCACGCCAGGGAGAAACTCACCACCTGCCCCAGGGCATGGACGCCCGTGTCCGTTCGTCCCGCGTAGGCAATGGCCTGCTCCTGCCATCCCAAGGCCCGCAAGGCTTCCTCGAAAACCCCTTGCACGGTGCGGGCTCCACGCTGGCGTTGAAAGCCCTCGAAGCCGGAGCCGTTGTACGCGATGATGGATTGGTAAAGTGCCATGAAGCAGCAGTCAGCAGTCAGCAGTCAGCAGTCGGCGGTCAGCGGTCGGCGGTCAGCGGTCGGCGGGCGGCGGTCGGCGGCCGCTACTCTTCGACCAGTTCCAGGATGACCATTTCGGCTGCATCGCCCCGGCGCCAGCCCACCTTGTACATGCGGGTGTAGCCACCCGGCCGTTCCATGTAACGAGGCGCGATGTCGTGGAAAATCTTGTGCACCAGTTTGCGGTCCGCGGCCAGCCGCGCGGCCACCAGCCGCTGGCAATGCACCATTTCGGCCCGACCGGCCTCATCGCCCCGCTCCAGCGCGGCGTTGCCCCGCTTGGCCAGGGTGATGATTTTCTCCACCTCGCCGCGAATGGCCTGGGCCTTGGCCCGGGTGGTGCGAATGCGGCCGTGTTCGAACAGAGCCTTCATCAAGTTTCGCCGCAACTGTTTGCGCGCGTCCTTGCGCCGTCCCAGTTTTTTCCCTGCTTTGAGATGTCGCATGGCTCTACTCCGTGGTCTGGGCTTCTTCGCTCATATCCGGCTCGGCCAAAAAGCCTTTCTCGTGCAATTTCTGCAAGAGTTCCTGCAAACTCTTGTCGCCAAAGTTGCGAATACTGGTCAACGTGCCCGTGCCCTTCTTCAACTGATCCAGGACGTCCCCCACGGTGTGGAAACCGGCCCGCTTCAACGCGTTGAACACCCGGGTGGAAAGGTCCAACACCTCGATGGGCGTTTCGTAAATGCGGGTATCCGCGGTCTCCCCCGGCTCTTCCGGCACTTCCACCATGGTGGGCACTTCTTCCGTCAGGCCGTCGATGCGGCGCAAGTGCGCGATGAGGATTTGCGCTGCGACCCGCAACGCCTCTTCCGGGTCCCAGGTGCCGTCGGTCCAGACTTCCAGGACCAACCGGTCGTAGTTGGTGCGCCAGCCCACCCGCTCCGGGAACACCTCGAAGTTCACCCGGCGCACCGGCGAAAACAGGGCATCCACGGCCAGTTCGTTCACGCTCATCTGGCGACGGCGCTCCGAAGCCGGGGAAAAACCCCGCCCTCGTTCCACCTGGAAGGTCATGTCCACCCGGGTATTGGGGTCGTCGATGGTAAACAGGTACAGTTCCGGGTTGACGATTTCCGCCTCGGGAGGGGCGATGATGTCGGCCGCGGTCACCACACCCGCGCCTTCCACCTCCAGGTACAGTTGCGCGCGCTCCACGTTCTCGGCCAGCTTCACCCGCAGTTGCTTGACTTGCGCCATAATTTGGAGTACGTCCTCCTTCACCCCCGGCACAGTGGTGAACTCGTGGGGCACGTCGTTGATGCGAATGGACGTGACCGCGGTGCCGGGCAAAGACGAAAGCAGGACCCGCCGCAGGGCATTGCCCAGGGTCACGCCGTAACCCCGCTCCAGGGGCGCGATGACGAAACGGGCGTACTCCGCGGTCTCCCGCTCTTTGGTAATGCTGGGGGTTACCATATCGGCCAAAATCGCTTGAATCTGAATCATAGCCGCCACCTCACCTCAAGGTATCCATCCCGTTTGCTTCGGGGAACCGTTGCATCGGAAACCGTGCTTCTTCCACCATGCCGTGTTGCGCTCCAAAACCCGAGGAAACGCCCTTGCACAGGCCATAAGATGGGGGAAGGTCTTTGCCACCTTCCCCGCACCCCAAACCCGGCCCAAAGGTTTACCGGGAGTAGAACTCCACGATGAGTTGCTCGTCGATTTGGGTATCGATTTCGCCCCGTTCCGGCAAACGCAATACCCGGCCCGAAAGGTTGTCCAGGTCCCGCTCCAACCAGGGGGGCACTTGTTGCTGCGCCGCCCACTGGGGCAGGATGTCCTTGAAGAAAGGCCGGTTGCGGGAGCCTTCCCGCACGGCGATCACGTCGCCGGGGCGCACCCGGTACGAAGGCACGTCGGTGCGACGACCGTTGACGGTGAAATGACCATGGGTCACCAACTGCCGGGCCTCACGCCGGCTGCGGGCAAAGCCCAGGCGGTAGACCACGTTGTCCAACCGGGATTCCAGCAATTGGAGCAAAACCTGGCCGGTCAGCCCTTTCCTTTGCAGGGCCATATCGAAATAACGGCGGAACTGCCGTTCCCCAATGCCGTAAATGCGCTTGGCCTGCTGCTTGGCCCGCAATTGCCGCGCGTAGTCCGATTCCCGCCCACGGCGCAATCGGGCCATGCGGCCATGCTGCCCCGGCGGGAAAGGACGACGGTCGAAGGGGCACTTGGCCGTGAAACACTTGGCCCCCTTCAGGAAAAGTTTGCGTCCCTCACGACGGCAAAGGCGACAGACAGGTCCAATGTAGCGTCCCATACTGATTTCTCCTCTTCGAGCACAGGGTTTCCAAAAAGCAAAAACGGTTTTCAAAAAAACGTTGGTCTCCGACCGCACACGACAGGCCCAACCCCACAACCGGGATGCCGCAAAAGCGGCATGGGGAACCCCCGGTCTTACACCCGGCGCTTCTTGGGCGGCCGGCATCCGTTATGGGGAATGGGCGTGATGTCCGAGATGGACAGGATGCGGATGTCGGTGCCCATCAAGGCGCGCAACGCCGCCTCCCGGCCCGGCCCCGGGCCTTTGACCAACACATGGGCCTCGCTCAACCCCATGTCCTTGGCGGCTTTCACCGCCTGCTCCAGCGCCAGCCGCGCGGCAAAGGGCGTGCTCTTTCGGGTGCCCTTGAAGCCCACGGTACCGCCGCTGGCCCACGTAATGGGATTGCCGTTTTCGTCGGTAATGGTCACGATGGTGTTGTTGAACGTAGCGTGGATGTAAATGCGTCCTCGAGGCACGAAGCGCTTGACCTTTTTGGTGCGCCGTCGAGATGCACGGACCGAACGAGCCATGCGGATACCTCCTGAGTTAGCGGTTAGCCGTTAGCGATGGGTGGTAACGGTTTACTTCTTCTTGGCACCGCGGCGGCGACCACGACCGGCCACGGTCTTGCGTGGGCCTTTGCGGGTACGGGCGTTGGTGCGGGTCCGCTGGCCCCGCACGGGCAGGCCCATCTTATGACGAAGGCCCCGATAGCAGCCGATGTCGATCAGCCGCTTGATGTTCATCTGCACCTCACGGCGCAGGTCGCCTTCCACCTTGTAATTTTTGCTAATGTACGCGCGCAGTTTGGCAATGTCGTCCGGCGAAAGGCTGTGCACCCGCGTATCGGGATTCACACCCGTGGCCTCCAAAATTTCCTTCGCCCTGGACTTGCCAATGCCGTAAATGTACGTCAGGGCGATTTCGATGCGCTTGTTTCGGGGAAGGTCTACACCTGCAATACGAGCCATCCTTATGCCTCCCGAAGGGTTATCCCTGGCGTTGCTTATGTCGTGGGTCTTTGCAAATCACGTACACCCGGCCCCGCCGGCGCACGATTTTGCACTTGGCGCAGCGCTTTTTGACCGAAGGTCGTACCTTCATGATTGCCTCCTGTATCCAACACACGTGTCCCGCAAAGATTGCATTATAGCAAAGGAAAACCAAAAGCCAAGGGCCTTTTCTTAGGGGCTGATGGCCGTCGGCTGACCGCCGTCGGCCAACCCTGCTCCCGGACCCGGCCCGACCAAGGCCTTCCAAAAAGGCCCACCTGTAAGGCTGCCCAAACCGTACCATCCATCGAGGCCGGTTCGATTTCGGCGACCCGGGCATGCACCTTCCAAAATTCACAGCCGGGTCAGAATCTGCGGTCCGAACTCGGTCACGGCCACCGTGTGCTCGAAATGCGCCGTCAACGAGCCATCGGCCGAGACCACCGTCCACTGGTCCTCCAGCACCCGGGTCTCCGGTGTGCCCACCAAAACCATGGGTTCCAGGGCCAGCACCATGCCAGGGCGCAACAGTTCACCCGTGCCCGGCTCGCCGTAATTGGGCACCGCAGGGTCTTCGTGCATCCAGCGGCCGATGCCATGCCCGGTGTATTCCCGGGTCACGTGAAAGCCGTGCGTTTCCACGTACTCCTGAATGGCCGCGGAAATGTCCCCGGTGCGCTTGCCCGGACGGGCCATCCGGATGCCAATGTTCAGGGCCTCCTCGGTCACCCGAAGCAGTTTTTGGGCCAGGGGCGAAATGGCGCCCACGCCCACGGTGAAGGCCGCGTCGGCCACGAAGCCCCGGTAAACGGTGCCGCAATCAATCGAGACCAGGTCGCCCTCCTGGATGATGCGGTCCTCCCGCGGAATGCCGTGTACCAGTTCCTCGTTGATGCTCACGGTAATGGTCGCGGGGAACGGGTAAGGCCCGGGGTAACCCTTGAAGGCCGGCCGCGCGCCGTGTCGGCGGATGACCTCCTCGGCGATGGCGTCCAACTCGGCGGTGGAAACCTCCGGTCGGATGGCCTCCCGCACGGCCCGCAAAGCCAAAGCGTTGATGCGGCCCGCCTGGCGCATGATGGCAATCTCTTCCGGGCTTTTGAGGCGAATGCCCTTACGCCAGGTCCGCCGCCAGGCATCCCGAACTTTGGCGGCAATGCGGGTGGGGGTGCGCCAATGTCGTTTCATGCTTCCTCGATCGCTCCGTTGCCCACCGGGGGAATCACCTGCAACAGGGCCCGGGTCACCTCTTCCATGGGCCGGTTCCCGTCCACTTTCACCAACAAGCCCTTTTCCCGATAGTACTCCACCACCGGTCCGGTTTGCTCCCAGTACACCTGGATGCGGCGCTTCACCGTTTCGGGCCTGTCGTCTTCCCGCTGGTACAGTTCCGAACCGTCGTAATCGCACACGCCGGGGGTCTTGGGTGGGTTGTACTTCACGTGAAAGATGTGCCCATGCGCCCGGCAGGTGCGGCGACCGCTCAAACGCTCCACCAACACTGCTTCCGGCACATCCACCAGGATGGCCACATCCACCTGGGCGCCCAGTTGACGCAACAGGTCATCCAAGGCCTCGGCCTGGGCCACGGTGCGGGGGAAGCCGTCGAAAATCGCGCCGTGCGCGGTGTCCGGCTCTTGCAAACGCTCCTGCACCATGGCGATGGTCACACTATCGGGCACCAGTTCCCCTTTGTTCATGTACTCCTGGGCCAGGCGGCCCAGTTTGGTTTGCTCCCGCAAATGTTTGCGAAAGAGGTCGCCCGTGGAAATGTGGGCCAGGCCCAGGCGCTGGCTGAGCATCTGGGCCTGGGTGCCCTTTCCGGCACCCGGCGGGCCTAAGAGCACGATGAACACCGGCTTCCCCATGCTTGCACTCCTTGCAACGGCCTTGCGATCCTGCTCCACGCCGCTACCGAACCAGCAAACTTTCGTCGTAACCGTGCATCTTCAGTTCGGCCTCGATGAGGTTTACGGTATCCCGCACCACGCCGACCACGATGATGAGGCCCGAAGAGGACATGAGCATCAAAGCGGAGAAACCGCCCTGGGCCGCTTCCGGCACGGCCAGCACCAACAAGTAGGGCAAAATGGCCACGAAACCCAGGAAAAGCGCGCCCGGCAGGGTGATGCGTCGCAACACCCGGGTGAGATAGCGTTGGGTGGGGTCGCCGGGAAGCACGCCGGGAATGCGCGCACCGACGCGGCGCAACTGTTCACCATAATTCTGCTGCAGGAAGAGCACTTCGGTGTAAAAGAAGGTGAACAACACCACCAAAATGAAGTAGGCCAGCCAGTACAATCCACTTTGACCCGGGTCGAAAGCCCGCTGCAAACCGGCGGCAATCCCGGCCAGGGTGGGGTTTTCCGAAGTCAGGAAGAACCCGGCCACCACACCGGGCAGCGCCAGCAGCGAGTTGGCGAAAATCAAGGGAATCATGCCCGCCATGTTCACCGGTAGGGGCAGGGTACCCTTCACGGGCAGGGACATGCGCCGTCCCACCCGCTGCGAGGGGTACATCACGGGAATCAGACGCCGGCCCTGGTACACCACCACGATGAGGAAAATGGTCACCACCAGCACCACCAGCGCGATGGCCACATACAGGACGCGCGTCCACACGTCAATCAAGGGGTTGGCCATCAGCCGCACGAAGTTCGCCGGCAGCCCGGCCACGATTCCCGCGAAGATGATGAGGGAAACGCCCTGCCGTCGCAAACCGTACTCGGAAATGATTTGCCCCAGCCAGATGGCGAACATGGTACCCGCGGTCATGCTGAGAATCACGGCCAGCGAAGGCAGCAAATTGGCTCCGCTGAAGCCAAAATTGCGAATGACAGGGATGCCTCCCGAGAAGTACGTGAACAACCGAATCTGGCCCAGGGCCTGCAACGCGGCAATGGGTACGGCCAGGTAATACGTCCACCGCTCCATCCATTGCTGGCCTTCCCGAGGGTCGGCTTCCATCTTGGCCTTCAGGGCCGGAACGATGGGCACCAGAATCTGCAGGATAATCTGAGCCGTGATGTAAGGGTATACCCCCATCGCCAGCACCGAGAAATTGGCAATGGTACCGCCCGACAGGAAGTTCAACAACTGGAGAAAACCCGTACCGGGCGCGGTGCCGGACATAACGGCCCGAATGACCTCCCGGTCCGCACCGGGAACAGGCACCTGGGCGGCAAGCCGATAGAGGATGAGGATGCCGATGGTGATGAGCAGTTTTCGTCGAATATCCGGCGCCGTCCAGAGATAACGCCAAGCCGAACGTTTCATGTTGTGGCTCCTTCGCGGGCGTATCAAAACCTCAAAGTTCGCATAAGCCTGGAAAACTGCTTCGGCCTTTCCCGATGGTGGAAAGAACCGGCCGATACGCCTTCTTCATGCGCCTCACTTCAAGGGGAGGAGTTCCACCGAACCCCCGGCGGCTTCGATTTTCTCGCGCGCGCCTTTGCTCACCCGATGGGCCTTGACCTTCAAGGCCACCTGGATTTCGCCTCGGCCCAAGATGACCACCGGGTAGCGCAGTTTCTTGATGATGCCGGCTTCCACCAGGGTTTCCGGGGTCACTTCCGCTCCCTCGGGGAAGACGTTGAGTCTGTCCACGTTCACCTCGTGGAATTCCCGACGGAAGGGCGGCTTGAAACCCCGCTTCATGGGCATCCGGCGTACCAGGGGCAGGCTGCCACCTTCGTGCCAGGGGGGCACGCCGCCGCCGGCGCGGGCCTTTTGGCCCTTGGTACCCCGGCCCGCGGTCTTGCCGCCACCGGCAGAAATCCCCCGGCCCACCCGCTTCTTGCGGTGCTTGGCACCCGGTTTGGGTCTCAAATCGTGCAATTTCATGGGAACGTCCTCCTCAACAAGGCTGTCAGCGGCCAGTGGCCAGCAGTCAGCAGTCAGCGGTCAGCAGTGAGCGGTCGGCAGGAGGGAGTTGGCGGTTGGCGGTTAGCCATCATCGGTTACCGCTATCC
The DNA here is from genome assembly GCA_026996855.1 of Anaerolineales bacterium. Classification (GTDB taxonomy): domain Bacteria; phylum Chloroflexota; class Anaerolineae; order Anaerolineales; family DRMV01; genus S139-71. Next base: position 10,325 of record JALWJZ010000112.1, on the reverse strand, counting down.
GCCATCCGCTATCCGCTATCTGCTATCCGCTATCTGCTATCCGCTATCTGCTATCCGCTATCCGCCATCTACGCCTCTTCCACCTCGACCTCTTCCACCTTCACCAAATGCTTGATGGTGTTAATCATGCCCCGAATCATGGGCGAATCTTCATGATAGGCCACTTGATGCAGACGGCGCAGGCCCAACGAACGGGCCGTGTGTTTCTGCCGCTTGGAATAGCCGATGGGGCTTTTCACCAGGGTAATGCGCAGCATTTTCTTCCTGGTCATGACTGCTCCCTCCCCTTCTTCCGGCGGTCCCAGAAGGGCAGCACGTCCTCCACGGCTTTGCCCCGTTCTCGGGCCACCTCTTCCACGTCCCGCAGTTGCTCCAGGGCCTGCATGGTGGCCTGCACCACGTTGATGACGGTGCGCGCGCCCAGGGACTTGGTGAGCACGTCCCGGATGCCCGCGGCTTCCAAAATGGCGCGCACCGCGCCCGCGGCAATCACGCCGGTACCGGGCGAAGCCGGCTTGAGCAGCACCCGCGCGCCCCCCACTTCCCCGATGACCTCATGGGGGATGGTGGTGTCGTACACGTTGACCTTCTTCATATTGCGCCGCGCGCGCTCCGTGGCCTTACGCACGGCATCGGGCACGGCCTTGGCCTTGCCAATGCCCAGGCCCACCCGGCCGCGACGGTCGCCCACCACCACGATGGCCCGGAAGGAAAAGCGGCGGCCGCCTTTCACCACCTTGGCCACCCGGGCGATTTCAATGGTGCGCTCTTCCAGTTGCTCTTCGCTGTACGAGGATACGTTCTGTCGGGTTGCCATGGTCATCAATTCGCCTCCGTGGGTGCGCAGGATTCTCAAGTGCACACAGCACCTCGGTTCAACGGGGTTCAAAATTCCAATCCGCCTTCACGGGCACCATCGGCCAGGGCCTTGACGCGGCCGATGTACTTGTACCCACCTCGGTCGAAGACCACCTTGGTGATTCCTTTGGCCAACGCCCGCTCGGCCAGAGCCTTGCCCACCAATTTGGCCTGCTCCGTCTTGCTCAGCCCTTCCATTTTGGCACGCAGTTCCCGATCGATGGTGGAGGCCGCCACCAAAGTGACCCCGGCTTCGTCGTCGATAATCTGGGCATAAATATGGTTCAGGCTGCGAAACACGTTGAGCCGAGGCCGTTCCGGGGTGCCGTGCACCTTTTTACGTACCCGCCGATGACGTCGTTTGCGCAATTCGTTGCGGCTGGGTTTTCTAATCATCGTTCCCTCACCCTCTTACCAAAGGATTAGCGACCGGCCTTCCCGGCCTTCCGGCGAATTTCCTCGCCCTGATAGCGGATGCCCTTGCCCTTGTAGGGTTCGGGCGGCCGAATCTTGCGGATGTTGGCAGCCACCTGGCCCACCAGGACCTTGTCGTACCCTTGCACGTACACCCGGTGGATGTCCGCGGAAACGCGCTCGGCCTTGAAGGTGATGCCCTCCGGCGGCTCGATTTCCACCGGGTGCGAGAAGCCCAACTGCAACACCAACTTGTTGCCCTGCATCTCCGCCCGGTAACCCACGCCGTGGATTTCCAGCACCTTCTCGAAACCCTTGGACACGCCCACCACCATGTTGTTGATGACGGCCCGAGCCGTGCCGTGCATGGCCCTGTGCCATTTGTCGTCCTTCAACCGCTTTACGGTAATCATGCGCGTATCCGGGTCGAAACGGATGTCCAACCCTGCGGGGAACGTGAATTCCAGTTCCCCCTTCGGCCCCTTCACCCGCACATGGGAACCTTGAATGTCCACTTCGACGCCTTCGGGCACCGGAATGGGCAATCGTCCAATCCGAGACACGGCTCACCTCCTGGAAATTGGCGGTTGGCAGTTAGCGGTCAGTAAATAGCCGTTGGCGCTACAACCGTCGGCTATCGGCTGTCCGCTGTCGGCTGACTGCCATCTGCTATCCGCTAACTGCTCCCAAATCACCAAATTTTGCAAATCACTTCGCCGCCCACGCCCAGTTTGCGGGCACGCTCCGAGGTCATCACGCCTTTGGGCGTGGTCACGATGGCAATCCCCAGGCCGGCCTTGACCCAGGGCAACTGATTCTTGCGCACGTAAATCCGTCGCCCCGGCTTGCTCACCCGCTCCAACCCGCGAATCACGGGACGACGATGTCGGCGTTCACCCACGTATTTCAACTTGATGGTGAGAATCTTCAAACCCTTGCGCTTCGGGTCGGGCTTGACCCAGTAATTCTCGATGTACCCTTCTTCCTTCATGATGCGGGCAATGGCTTCCTTGATTTTGGAAGAGGGCATTTCCACCTTCTCATGTCCGGCCATCAACGCATTGCGAATGCGGGTGAGCATATCCGCAATAGGGTCCACAATTCCCGTCATTCCTGTCCTCCTTACCACGAGGCTTTCACCACACCGGGGATTTTGCCTTCCAGGGCCAATTCCCGGAAGCAGATACGGCACAGGCCAAAGCGCCGGATGTAACCCCGGGCGCGACCGCACCGGCGGCAGCGATTTCGCACCTGCACTTTGTATTTCTTGCGTTGGTTTCGGTAGAACATGCACTTACGAGCCATGGAGTCCTCCTGTGGTTAGCTGTTAGCTGTTAGCCGTTAGCCGTCGGCCGTTAGCCGTTAGCCGTCGGCTGTTAGCCGTTAGCCGTCGGCCGTTAGCCGTTAGCCGTCGGCCGTTAGCCGTTGGCCGTCGGCGATCGGCGGTTAGCGGCGTTTACGGAAGGGCATGCCCAGTTTCTCCAGCAATTTGTAGGCTTCCTCGTCGGTTTCCGCAGTGGTGACGATGGTCACCTGCAAGCCCCGTACCTTGTCGATTTTGTCGTAATCGATTTCGGGGAAGACCAACTGTTCCCGAAAGCCCAGGGAGTAATTGCCCCGACCGTCGAAGGCGTGGGGGGAAATGCCGCGGAAGTCCCGCACGCGGGGCAGGGCGATGTTGATGAGCCGATCCAGAAAGGCCCACATGCGGTCGCCCCGCAAGGTCACCTTGACGCCGATGGGCTGCCCTTTGCGCAAGCGGAACCCGGCCACGCTCTTGCGCGCGCGGCGGATGATGGGCTTTTGCCCCGCAATGACGGCCAGGTCCCGGGCCGCGGCTTCCAGGGCCTTGGCGTTTTCCTTGCCCTCGCCCACGCCGATGTTGAGCACCACCTTTTCGATGCGAGGGACCTCCATGATGTTGTCCAGGCCCAGTTCTTCCATCAAAGCCGGGACCACTTCTTTGTAGTACTTTTCCTTGAGTCGCAATGTCCGAGGCATGCTTTACCCTCCACGCTTAGCCGAGTTCGTTGCCGCAGCGTTTGCAAACGCGAATCCGCTTCCCGTCTTCCCGGCGAATGGCCACCCGCACCGGGCGGTTGCACTGGGGGCACACCAGCATGACATTGGAAATGTGGATGGGGGCCTCGAATTCGATGATACGGCCCGCCATGGTCTGCCCACCCACGGTATACCGGCGCTGGTGCTTCTTGCGGATGTTGACGCCCTGCACCACCACCCGGGCTTCCCGAGGAAGCACCCGGATGACCTCACCGCGCTTCCCCTTGTCCTTGCCGGTAATCACTTCGACCAAATCGCCTTTGCGAATTTTGAACTTGGGTTGGGTCATTTCGTTCCTCCCGGTCCATCATTGGTCGGTGGTCGGCGGTGGATGGTCGATGGCTGACGGCGATATAAAACCAACGACCATTGACAAACAACCGCCACTTTAAAGCACCTCCGGCGCCAGCGAAGCAATTTTGGTAAACCCTTTTTCGCGAACTTCACGGGCCACGGGGCCGAAAATGCGGGTCCCACGGGGGTTGTTGCTATCCGGAGCCAGAATGACGGCCGCGTTGTCGTCGAAGCGTACGTAGGTGCCGTCCTCGCGGCGCCATTCCTTCCGGGTACGCACGATGACCGCACGCACCACGTCGCTCTTCTTCACCATGCCGCGCGGTTCGGCCTTTTTGATGGTGCCGACCACCACGTCGCCCACATAACCGTACTTCTTGTGCGACCCACCAAGGACCCGGATGACCAGCATTTCCTTGGCCCCGGTGTTGTCGGCAATTTTCACCCGGGTTTCCTGTTGAACCATGGCTCAACCTCCTGCGCCTCGACGTGCTTTTTCTGCTCCACCATGCCGTGGAAAGGCCTGCTACCACCCTTTCCACGAGCCCACAACGGCAACGGCTGCATCCGCTGCCGGGGAAGCCGCGCCTATTCGGCCTGAGTTTCCCCTTCTTGGGCGGGAGCGCTCTCCTGGGCCGCGCCTTCCAGTTCGGCTTCGATTTCCGCCCATTCCTGCTCCACGCCCACTTCGGCCAGTTCTTCCAGCAGTTCTTCCCGTTCCGCGGCCTGGGCGCGCTTCAAAATGGACTCCACTACCCAGCGCTTGGTCTTGGAAAGGGGGCGGCTCTCCACGATGCGCACCACATCGCCCACCCGCGCGCCCAATTCGTCGTGCGCCTTGAACTTTCGGCGCTTGTGAATCACCTTTTGGTACAGGGGGTGGCGCAAAGTGCGCGTCACCATGACCACCACGGTCTTCTGCATTTTGTCCGAAACCACCACGCCAACCAATCGTCGTCGCCGATTCATGCTTCCTGTCCTCCTTGTGCGGATGCTTCACGCTCCGCAGCCAGTTCCCGCTCGCGCAGCACGGTGAGCAAGCGGGCAATGAGCCGCTTGGTTTTGCGGAACTGGCTGGTGTCTTCCACCTGGCCGGTGACCTTCTTGAAGCGCAAGTCCCGCAGGTGGTTCCGCGCCTCAAACACCAATTGGGAAATTTCCTCGTCGCTGAGTTCCCGGATTTCCTTGACTTTCATGTTCAAATCCAGGCTCATGACCCTTCCTCCACGCCTTCACGGGATACGATTTTGGTCTTGATGGGCAGTTTGTACGCGGCCTGGCGAAGGGCCTCCAGTGCGATTTCCGGCGCGACACCGCCCACCTCGAACATCACCCGGCCCGGCTTGACCACCGCGGCCCATTCCTCCACGTTGCCTTTGCCGCCGCCCAGACGGGTCTCCGCGGGCCGTCGGGTTATCGGCTTGTCGGGGAAGATGCGAATCCACACCTTGCCGCGACGCTTCATGACCCGCACCAGGGCCCGCCGCGCGGCCTCGATTTGTCGAGCGGTAATCCAGGCCGGTTCCAGGGCCTTGAGGCCGTATTCACCAAAATCCACCGTCGAAGCCCGGTAGGACTTTCCCTTCATTCGGCCTCGCTGTTGTTTGCGATACTTGACGCGCTTGGGCATCAACATGGTCGTCCTCCTGGAAGAGCAGTCAGCGGTCGGCCGTCGGCAGTCAGTAGTCGGCGTCGGCGGTCAGCAGGGAGCGGTCCGTGGTCAGCCGTGGCGCCACCTCCTAACCGCTAACGGCCAACGGTCGGCCACCAACGGCCAACGGCTAACGGCCATCTGCCAACCGCTATTGAGTCACATACACGCCTTCTTTGACCTCGCTCTCTTCCTCAGCCTTGGGCTTTTCGGGCAGAATTTCGCCCTTGTAAATCCACACTTTCACGCCGATGACGCCGTAGGTGGTCCGGGCGATGGCCCTGGCGTAATCGATGTCGGCCCGGATGGTCTGCAAGGGCACGCGACCCTCCCGCAGCCACACGGTGCGGGCCATGTCCGCGCCGCCCAGGCGACCGGCCACCTGGATTTTGATGCCCTTGGCGCCCCGGCGCATGGCCAGGTCGATGGCCCGCTTCATGGCACGGCGGTAACTCACCCGGCGCTCCAACTGCTCCGCCACGCTCTGGGCCACCAGGTAAGCGTCCAGTTCGGGTGCCTTGACTTCCTTGATTTCCACGTCCACCTTTTCGATGGCCCCTCCCTTGCGCACGCCCACGAACTGCTCCAGGGCCTGGCGAATCTTCTTGATGTTTTCGCCCTTGCGCCCGATGAGAATGCCGGGCCGCGCGGTGTGGATGTGCACCTTGATTTGCCGCGGGAAACGTTCGATTTCAATTCGGGAAATCCCGGCCCGAGGGGCCATCTTGCGAATCAAATCTTCGATGGCCAAATCCTGGTGGAGTTGCTCCACATAGGTCTTTTTGTCCGCGGCAAACCAGCGGCGCAACCAGGGCTTGTTGATGCCCAGGCGAAAACCAATCGGGTGTACTTTACGTCCCATGGATCACTCCTCTCCTTCTTCCCATCCGCGTTCGCGGAGGATGATGGTGATGTGCGACGTGCGCCGACGATAGGGCTTCACCCTACCCCGCGCGCCGAAACGGTAACGCTTGTATCGAGGGCCTTCGTCGGCGTAAATGCGGTAGATGTACAGGTCGTCCCTGTGCATACCGAAGTTCTCTTCCGCGTTGGCAATGGCGGATTTGAGCAGCTTCTCCACCATGCGCGCGCCCCGATGGGGCATGAAGCGCAGCATGTGCAGGGCTTCGACCGCGCCCTTGCCCCGAATCACGTTGAGGATGCGCCGCACCTTGAAGGGAGAAATCGGTGCCCGCCGCAATACGGCCCTTACGTCCAAACTCATGGTGGTACCTCCTGCCATCATGCCAGGGTTGCGCTACCGCCCGAGGCTCGCCGGGGCGAGGGAGCACCCGTGCGTGCAACACCCCGGGTTTTTTCCCGGGGCGCTTAGCGCTTTTTCTTCTTCTTTTCCACGATATGACCGCGGAACGTGCGCGTCGGCGCGAACTCGCCCAACTTGTGGCCGACCATCTGTTCGGTGATGTACACGGGAATGTGCCGGCGACCGTTGTGCACGGCAATGGTATGCCCCACCATTTCGGGGAAGATGGTGCTGTCCCGGCTCCAGGTACGAATGACCCGCTTTTCACCTTTCTCGTTCAATTCCCGAATGCGCTTCAACAGTTTGGGGTCTACGTACGGTCCCTTCTTCAACGAGCGACCCATAACCCTACCTCCTGGAAGACATGCTCACTGCGTGGTTACTTCTTGCGTCGGCTCTTCTTCTGCCGTCGTTGCACGATGAACTTGTCGGAACGTTTGTTCTTGCGGGTTTTCTTCCCCAGGGTCTTCCAGCCCCAGGGCGACTTGGGCGAAGGCATCCCGATGGGCGCCTTGCCCTCGCCACCGCCGTGGGGGTGGTCCACCGGGTTCATGGCCGAACCCCGCACCGTAGGGCGCCAGCCCATGTGGCGCTTGCGCCCGGCCTTGCCGATTTTGATGTGGGCATGTTCCACGTTGCCCACCTGGCCGATGGTGGCGTAACACTTCAGGTTAATCAACCGCACCTCGCCGGAGGGCAAACGCACGTGCGCGTACTGGCCCTCCTTGGCCATGAGTTGAGCCGAGGTGCCCGCGGCCCGGACCAACTGGCCGCCCTTACCCGGCGTGAGTTCGATGTTGTGAATCAAGGTGCCGGTGGGAATGTTGGCCAGGGGCAACGCATTGCCGGGGCGAATGTCGGCTTCGGGCCCGGCCATGACGGTATCCCCCACCCGCAGGCCCACGGGCGCGATGATGTACCGCTTTTCGCCATCGGCATACTGGAGAAGCGCGATACGAGCCGTGCGGTTGGGGTCGTACTCGATGGCCACCACCTTGGCGGGGATGCCCCGCTTGTCCCGCTTGAAGTCGATGATGCGGTAATAGCGCTTGTTGCCGCCGCCACGATGGCGCACGGTGATGCGGCCCTGGTTGTTTCGACCCGCATGCTTCTTCAAAGGCTCGATGAGCGACCGCTCCGGCTCGGTCTTGGTGATTTCCTCGAAGGTATATCCGGTGCGGTGTCGCATCCCCGGCGTGACCGGTTTGTACTTCTTGATGCCCATGACGACACTCCTTCCCTTTCACCGTCTTCGGGTCGGCCCGGTGGGCCGAAACGCGGCCGCGCCGCGCGTTGGGTTATTCATGCACGCCCTCGAAAATGTCCAGCGTGTAACCCTCTTCCAGGGTCACGATGGCCTTCTTGTAACCCGGTCGGCGCACCACCCAACGATACGTGCGCCAGTCCCGCTTGCGCTTGGCCGGCACGTTCATCACGTGCACCTTTTTGACCTTCACGTTGAAAATCTTTTCCACCGCTTCTTTGATGAGCGGCTTGGTGGCATAAGGAGCCACCTCAAAGGTGTATTGGTTGAAACGATTGGCCAGACGCACCGACTTTTCGGTAATGATGGGACGCCGCAGCACATCGTACAGATTCACATCGGACATGGCCGTTCCTCCTATCAAAACCCGTGCCGGGTTTTGACAACACGCGTTGTGGATTCACCCGCTTACCCCAAGAAGCCTTCCAGCACGCGAAGCGCCTTCAAGGGGATGAGCACCTTGTCGAAACTGAGCAAATCGCGCACGTTCACGTAGTTGGCCAGGAGCGTCTTGGCATAGGGCAAATTGGCCGTGGCCTTGGCCACCACGAAATACTGCTCGCTGTGCTTGGGGTTTTCGGGAAGCAACACCAAGACGGTGGCCTCGTCACCGGCCAGACGGGTCAGGGCTTCGTCCATGAGCCGGGTCTTGAGTTCCGGCAGTTTCAACTCGTCCACCACGATGACGGCCTCTTCCCGGGCTTTGACCGCCAGCGCCGAGCGCAAGGCGGCCCGGCGCATCTTCTTGGGCATGTCCTGGGAATAGTCCCGGGGCTTGGGGCCGTGCACCACGCCGCCGCCCACCCATTGAGGGGCGCGGATGGAGCCCTGCCGGGCCCGGCCGGTGCCCTTCTGGGGCCAGGGCTTACGGCCGCCACCCCGAACCTCTCCCCGGGTCTTGGTGCTGTGGGTCCCCAGCCGCGCATTGGCCATCTGACGCACATAGGCCTGATGCATCAAATCCGGCCGAATGGGGGCCTCGAAAATCGCGGCCGGGAGTTCCACCTCGCCAACCTGTTCGCCTTGCATGTTGTAGACCGGCACTTTCATGGTTCTTCTCCAGGCAGTTAGCAGTTGGCAGTTAGCAGTTAGCGGTTAGCCGTTGGCAGTTGGCAGTTAGCCGTTAGCCGTTGGCGGTTAGCCGTTGGTTTTGTTTTTGTAACTTTCGCGAATCAGCACCAGGCCACCGTTGGGGCCGGGCACCGCGCCCTTGATGGCCAGCAAATTCCGTTCCGGGTCTACCTTGACCACGGTCAGGCCAATGATGGTGACCCGCTCGTTGCCCATGCGGCCCGGGCCCCGCTGCCCCTTCCAGGTACGCCCCGGGTCGGTGGCCGCGCCGCGAGCGCCGGGCGCGCGGTGGCGGTCCGTCTGGCCGTGGGTCTTGGGCTGCCGGGAGAAGCCGTGGCGCTTGATGGCCCCGGCAAACCCGCGGCCTTTGGACCAGCCCGTTACGTCCACCCGGTCGCCTTCCTGGAAGTTGGCCACGGTGATGGTATCGCCCACCTGCAGGCCGGGGTCGCCGTCCACCCGAAACTCCCGCAGGAAGCGCAGCGGAGGCACCCCAGCCTTCTGGAAATGGCCCCTGAGGCCAGCCGGGATTCGCTTGGAGGCCACCTCTTCAAAGCCCAACTGGACGGCCCAGTAGCCATCCCGTTCCGGGGTGCGGATTTGGGTCACGTAGCACGGGCCGGCCTGCACAATGGTGACCGGAATGGCCCGCCCTTCCTCGTCGAAAATTTGCGTCATGCCCACTTTTTTACCGATGATGGCCTTCATCCTCGTTACTCCTGCAAAAACGACGCGCGATGGGTATCGGCCCCATCGCGCGCCCAGGATGCGAAATGTGCGCGCTTTACTCCGATACCCATATTGGACAGATGAAAACAGACATAGTCAAAGTACCGCTCCGAAATCCTACCGAGCCGAAGGTTCAGTATACCACAAAGCGACCCCGCAGGCCATAGGGTTACGGCAGTTTAATCTCGATGTCCACGCCCGCGGGCAGGTTCAACCGCATGAGCATGTCGATGGTCTTGGCATCCGGGTCGAGGATGTCGATTAAGCGCTTGTGGGTACGGATTTCAAAGTGCTCCTGGGAGTTCTTATCGATGAAAGGCGAGCGCATCACCGTGTAGCGCTCTTTCTTGGTGGGCAACGGCACCGGGCCGATGACCCGCGCGCCGGCCCGTTCCGCGGTCTCCACAATGCGCTTGGCCGACTGGTCCAGAATGCGATGGTCGTATGCCTTCAACCGGATGCGTATCCGCTGCCTGGCCATGTTGTACCTCCGTTCCCGGTCCTACGCAGGCTTGTGCTTACGCATACTTCCGGGCAAAACTCAAGTTTCCAAATCGTGACGAAGGTCCCGCGCGGGGCGCCGTTTTCGAACCTCCCCGCGCGGGACGATGCGGCTTCTCAGTCCAGCACGTCGGTGATGGTACCGGCGCCCACGGTCAGGCCGCCTTCCCGAATGGCGAACCGCTGCCCCTTCTCCAACGCAATGGGGTACATCAACT
>JALWJZ010000111.1 GCA_026996855.1 Anaerolineales bacterium | reverse complement strand
CTTTACACCACCCCACCGCCTGAGTTTTGAGCCGTAGCGTCGATGTGGCCTCCAAGGTCCCCGCCCTTCCCGGCGGGGACCTTGTTTTGATGGGGCGGTTTTGCCGCCCCATCTTTTCTTTACACCACCCCACCGCCTGAGTTCTGAGCCGTAGGTTCGGCCTAAAGGCCCCTGCCCTCCCCGGCGGGGGACTCAAATTTGGCCTTCCAAAGGCATCGTAGCCCGAATTGGGTGCGGGGTCGCGGGAGAAAGATAAATTGGTGGGCGGCTCTGCCGCCCACCAATTTATCGCTATACCAATTGCTGGGTCGCCCTTTGTGCCGAACTTCCTTCTATGATCTCGCTTTACAGATGTGTTTTGCCTTCGCCCGCGTCGCGAGAGTACAATGAGCAAAGAAATCGGGTTTTCCCATCGAGAAAGGAGGGGCCTGCGATGGATTCATCTCAAGCCATTCGCCCGCCTGCCCCTCCCCGGGGCTGGAAGGCGTTGCCCTGGCGCATGCCCGTCTGGCTTTATCGCCTTGGCCTGGGGGCATGCCTGGGCCGGCGTTTTCTCTTGCTGGAACACCTCGGGCGCAAGACCGGTCGCCGACGGCAAAACGTGCTGGAGGTCCTGCATTATGACCCGGAGGGTCCGGTGTTCTACGTGGCTTCGGGCTTTGGCCGACGCGCTCATTGGTTTCGCAACATCCAGGCCCATCCCCAGGTCACGGTGCAGGTGGGCCGCACCCGCTATCGGGCCCTGGCTCGGGTACTGGATGTCGCCCAGGGGGCCCGGCTGCTCATGGAGTATTCCCACGCGCACCCGGTGGCCTTTCGGGTGCTGGCTCGCCTTTTGGGCATTCCGGTGCCTCGAACCCTCGAGGACTTTCGACGTCTGGCCGAGGCCATTCCCGTGGTGGCTTTTGAAGTCCACACATCGGCCGCGGCGACCCGGGAGCACAGGGGCGCGGGGTGAGGGGCGCCCGGCCTGCGCTCATTTCCGATACAACCGAATGGAGTTTGCCGCCACGCGAGGGCCGTGTTACACTCCAGGCGGTATCCTGCCAGGACGAGGTGAGGGTTCATGCGCACCAAATACGTCTTCATCACCGGCGGCGTTCTCAGTTCGGTGGGGAAAGGCGTCACCACCGCGGCCCTGGGCCGGGTGCTCAAAGAGTACGGCTTTCGGGTGGCGGCCCAGAAACTGGACCCGTATCTGAACGTGGACCCCGGCACCATGAACCCCTACCAGCACGGAGAGGTCTATGTGCTGGACGACGGCGCGGAAACCGACCTGGACCTGGGCCATTACGAGCGCTTCATGGACGTGCGCCTCAACCGCATGTGCAATGTGACCACCGGCCAGGTGTTCATGGAAATCATCTCCAAGGAACGGCGGGGCGACTTCCTCGGCGGCACCATCCAGGTCATCCCCCACATCACCAACGAAATCAAAAGGCGCATCCGGGCCGTGGCCGAAAGCCTGGACGCGGAAATCGTGCTGGTGGAAGTGGGCGGCACCGTGGGGGACTACGAATCCGTGGCCTTTCTGGAGGCCATTCGCCAGATGCGCAGCGACGAAGGCCGGGAAAACACCTTTTACATCCACGTGACCTGGCTGCCCTACATCAAAACCACCGGCGAACTCAAGACCAAGCCCACCCAGCATTCGGTGCGGGAGTTGCGCTCCCTGGGCATTTCCCCCGACATGATCGTCCCCCGTTCCGATTATCCCGTGGATGCCTCCCTCATCGCCAAGATTTCCCTCCATTGCGATGTGCCCCGGAAAGCCGTCATCCCCCTGGTGACCACCGATGTGCTGTACGAAGTGCCGCTGCTTTTGGAGCAGGCCGGTGTGGCCCAGATTCTCTTTCAGGGCCTGGGCCTGGAACCCCGTACCGCGCCCAACTGGGAACCCTGGCGGCGCCTGGTGCAGGAAGCCCGGCGCACCGACCGGCCCCAGGTGACCATCGCGCTGGTGGGCAAGTACGTGGAATTGCACGACGCCTACATGAGCGTGCGAGAAGCCCTGTATCACGCGGCTCTGCACCTGGGCCTGAAGGTGAATCTGGAATGGATTCACGCCACCGACCTGGAGAAGGGCAGGGACTGGGAACGGGTGCGAAAGGCCCACGGCATTCTGGTCCCCGGTGGCTTCGGCAGGCGAGGCATCGAGGGGAAAATCGCGGCCGCGCGCTACGCCCGGGAGCATCGGGTGCCCTATTTCGGCCTGTGCCTGGGGATGCAACTCATGGTGGTGGAGTTCGCCCGCTGGGCCCTGGGCGACGAGCGGGCCCATTCCACCGAGTTCGACCCGAACACCCCGCACCCGGTCATCGACCTGCTCCCCGAGCAGCGGGGCATCACCGAAAAGGGCGGCACCATGCGCCTGGGCCTGTACCCTTGCGTGCTCCAGCCGGGCACCAGGGCCGCGGCAGCCTACGGCTGCGAGCGGGTGGAAGAACGGCACCGGCATCGCTACGAGTTCAACAACGCGTATCGCGAAGTCCTGGAGCGGTCCGGGATGGTTTTCTCCGGCCTTTCCCCCGACGGCCGTCTGGTGGAGATTGCCGAATTGCGGGACCATCCCTTCATGCTGGGGACCCAGTTCCACCCCGAGTTCCTCTCCCGGCCGACCCGGCCGCATCCCCTGTTCGTGGCCTTTTTGCAAGCCGCCTACCAGCGTAGCCGGGAGACCGCATGAACATGTTGCGGTAAAGCGATAAGGCGGTAAAGCGGTAAGGCGGTAAAGCGGTAAGGCGGATGTATTTTGGAGTGCGGCGCCTTGGCGCCGCTTTGGAATCGGATGAATGGGCGAATGGGCAAATGGGCGAATTTGCGAATGAGCGGATGTGCGGCTTTTGGAGTGCGGCGCCTTGGCGCCGCTTTGGTTCCAAAGGGGTGTCGAGCCACCGTGCTATTAGCACAAAAATACATTGAAGGGGCGGCGAAGCCGCCCCTTCAATGTATTTCTCTTCTCTTTCCCACGGTCCCGCGCCCGATTCGGGCTACGATACCATTGTTCCACATTATGGGAGCGTTGGTATTACCCGGTGGCTTCCTCGAAACGTCGGGCCACTTCCTCCCAGTTCACCACGTTCCACCAGGCCTGGATGTAGGCCGGCCGGCGATTCTGGTAACGCAGGTAGTACGCGTGCTCCCATACGTCCAGGCCCAGAATGGGCGTGCCCACCACGTCCACGTAGCCCTTCATCAAGGGATTGTCCTGATTGGGCGTCGAGGTGACCGCGAGTTTGCCGTCTTCGGTGACCACCAGCCAGGCCCAGCCCGAGCCGAAGCGCCCGGCCGCGGCCTTGCTGAACGCGTCTTTGAAGGCCTCGAAACCGCCAAAGGCCTGCTCGATGGCATCCCGCAACGCGCCGGCAGGTTCGCCCCCGCCGTTGGGCGACATCACCGTCCAGAACAGGGCGTGGTTGTAATAGCCCCCGCCGTTGTTGCGCACCGCGGTGCGAATGTCCTCGGGCACCGCGTCCAGATTGCCCAGGATTTCCTCGATGCTCTTGTTTTCCCACTCGGGGTATTTGGCCAGCGCCGCGTTGAGTTTGTTCGTGTAGCCCGCGTGGTGCTTGGTGTGGTGGATGAACATGGTGCAGGTGTCGATGTACGGCTCCAGAGCATCATACCCGTAGGGCAGGTCGGGTAGCGTAAAGGCCATGATTCACCTCCTTTGAGAGTGGTGAGTGATCAGGGGTCCGTGATGAGTGGTGAGTGAACAATATTGTACCCGAGACCGGGGATTTTCACAAGGTTTTTGAGGTTTTTATGTTGGAAATTGCGGGAAAGATGAAGGGCGAATGAGCGAATGGGCGGAGAGGCGGTAAAGCGGTAAGGCGGATTTTTGGAGTGCGGCACCTCGGTGCCGCTTTGGAACAGGATGCATGAGCGGGTATGCTTGCAGGAAGGCGGGGGATAGGTCATGGGTTAGGGGGAGGCCTGGCGGCGTGCCAGGGGCACCACCTGCGCGCCGGTCGCCTGCTTCAGCGTTTCCAGGGGGATGCGCAACAAGGCCGTGGTGGAACCACCGCCGGCGTACACTTCGGGGAAGGCCAGCAGCGCCTCGTCCATGAGCACCCGCAAGGGCCGGGCCAGGGCCAGGGGCGGCACCGCGCCCACCGGGTAGCCCGTCCAGCGTAGGACCTCTTCGGGCGAGGCCATCCGCACTTTCTTGCGAGAAAGACCCAGGAATTGGGCCAGGGCTTTGTAATCCACCCGGGTGGTGCCTGCGGCCAGCACCAGCACCGGCTCCCCGCCTTTGACCATGAACAGCAGGGTTTTCAGGATGCGCGCGGGCTCCACGCCCACGGCCCGGGCCGCCTCTTCCACCGTGCGGGTGGGATGGGAAAAGGTGATGACCTCACCGGGCAGGTGGTGGTTCTCCAGGTAGCGGCGTACGTCTTCGTAGGTTCGGGGCATGGCGGCGCCTCCGGTGGCAATGAGTCGGAGATTGGTTCTTTTCAAAACCGGGCCGGGGTTTGTTTGAGGCACCCTTTTTGGCTGCCTCGAAAATTTACCAAAAAGCGCCCATGCGGGCGCTTTTTGCCATGATGGTGATGGGTTTTGAGGGAGGCTCCGGGGAGCCTCCCTCCATGGCTCTCAGCCGACCAGGTCCAGGGTCGGGGCCTGGGTCTGCCCCAGTACCTGCACGCTGATGGCCGCGGCCACCTTTTCCGCCAGTTCCTGCAGGGCCTTGGCCGCGGGGGTTTCGGGTTGGGTGATGACCACCGGCTTGCCCGCGTCGCCGCCTTTGCGCACTTCGGGGTCCGCTGGGATGGCGCCCAGGAAGGGTACGCCCATCTCCCGGGCCAGGGCTTCGCCGCCGCCGCTGCCGAACATGCCCAGCACTGTACCGTCCTCCAGCACCAGGTCCCGCATGTTTTCCACCACGCCCAGCACGGGCACGTTGAGTTTGCGGAACATTTCCACCGCGCGGCGGGCGTCGTCCTGGGAGACCTTGGGCGGCAGGGTGACCACAATGGCCCCCGTCAGGGGGAGCAACTGGGCCACGCTGAGCGCGGCGTCGCCGGTGCCCGGCGGCAGGTCGATGATGAGGTAATCCAGTTCGCCCCAGTCCACGTCGTTGAGGAATTGACGGATGGCCGAGTGCAGCATAGGGCCGCGCCAGATGAGGGGTTGGTCCGGCGGCACCAGGAAGCCGATGGACATCATCTTGACGCCGTAGGCCTCCGCGGGCCGCAGTTTTCCGTCTTCGGTCATGGGGGGCAGGCGGTGCACCCCCATCATGCGGGGGATGTTGGGGCCGTAGATGTCGGCGTCCAGCAGGCCTACCCGCGCGCCGGCGTCGGCCAGGGCTACGGCCAGGTTCACGGCCACGGTGGATTTGCCCACGCCTCCTTTGCCCGATCCCACCGCGATGGCGTTGCGCACGGGTACGGATTGGACCCCGCGAATGCCCTGGGGCACGTTCGCGGCCATGTTGACTTCCACCTTTTCCACACCGGGCAGGGCGGCAATGGCCCGCCGCACGTCCTCTTCGATCTGGCCTCGCAGGGGGCACGCGGGGGTGGTGAGTATCACGGTCACCTGGACGGTGCCGCCCTGGATTTCCACATCCTGCACCATGTTGAGGGTCACCAGGTCCTGCCCCAGTTCGGGGTCCATGACCTGGCGAAGGGCTTGCAAGACCTGTTCTTTGGTAGGCATCGGACTTTCTCCATTGCGTGAAGATGACATCTCCCCTTCCGAGCGCGCCTGCGCAAGGGGAGGAAGCGCTCTTGTTGCCAGGCCCGACCGGGTTTTTGCGTTCAAAGCCCGGCTGGGCCTCGCAAGACTACCGTCGGCCCCGGCGCGCCGCTTTGGCCGCGGCCTTCTTTTCCCGTTCCGCGGCTTTGGCCGCGTACTGGGTGGGCCGAATGCTCTGATAGTAGGAGGCCGGCTTGAGCAAACGTTCGATGTCGAACACGTTGGTGGCAAAGCGGTCATAAGTGGCCAGTTCGTAGTCGTGGTCCATGATGATGGCGTCGAAGGGGCAGAATTCCGCGCACAGGCCGCAATTCATGCAGATGTCGATGTCGATGTAGAACTCCGCGGGCTTCTTGAGGGGTTTGCCTGTTTCCGGGTCCTCGGCCCGGGTAATCCAGATGCATTGCGGCGGGCACACCTTGGCGCAGATGCCGCACGCGGTGCAGCGGATGTTCTTTTCGCCGTTGGGCCCTTCGTCGTACACCAGGAAAGGGATGAACCGGAAGTTTTCCGGCACGGGGCGGCGCTCTTCCGGGTACTGAATGGTGAAGATGCCCTCCACCTGCGGGCTGGAACGGTAGAGCACGCCCTCCTGGGTGAAATACCGTTTGCCCAACCGGCGGAAGTCGTCCACATAGGACGCCACGAAGTGTTTGAAGGTGACCGCAAGGCCGCGCAAGATGCCACGTCCGTCCATGGAAAGCCTCCAGAGTTGGCAGTTAGCCGTTAGCAGTTAGCCGTTAGCGGTGCGTGGGTAATGAATTTTGGGTGCGTAGCGTTTTGTACAGAGATTGAAGCATTCGTCCGATTTGCTCCAAATCTTCCATCAAGATTTCTAAGTGCTCTTGTGAGAGGTAACCTAAATCGTGAGCCAGTTGCAAAAGCGTATCTACCTCCGCAGTTGAGCCTAAAGCAATATCAACGTGTCGGGCGAAGGCTCCGTCGGTACGTCTTCCATGTCCTTCGGCCAGATTTGCAGGGATGGAGACGGCGGCACGGCGCAATTGGGAGACCAGGTTATAGGTTTCATGGGGCGGAAAAGACTCCGTTGCTTCATATACCCGTTGCACAAACGTCATAGCCCGCTGCCATACCACCAAATCTCGATGCGACCTCATCTTTCCCATTTGCCGCCTCCGCCATCCGCTATCTGCTATCCGCCATCTGCTCTCCGCTATCTGCTATCCGCTCCCAATCACCGATCCACCTCACCCAACACGATGTCGATGGAGCCCAAGATGGTGACCACGTCGGCGATTTTGTGGCCTCGGCACATGGCCTCCAGGGCCGTCAGGTTGACGAAGGAAGGCGCGCGCACGTGGTAGCGCCAGGGGTTGGGCTTGCCCGTGGAGACTACGTAGAAGCCCAGTTCGCCTTTGGGCGCTTCCACCCGGCCGTAGGATTCGCCCGGCGGTACCCGCACCTGGTATTGGGGTTTGCCCGCCAGGATGGGCGCGCCTCGGGGAGCCTCCTGCTCGATTTGCTTCACCGCCTGCTGGAGGATGCGCAGGCTCTGGCGCATCTCGTCGATGCGGATGAGGTACCGGTCGTACACATCGCCGTGGTAGCGCACGGCCACGTCGAAATCGAAGCGGTCGTAGATGCTGTAAGGGTCGGCCCGGCGGATGTCATACGGCACCCCCGAGGCCCGCAGCACCGGCCCTGAAGTGGAGTAGGCGATGGCTTCCTCCGCGGTGAGCACGCCCACGCCGATGGTCCGGCTCTGGATGAGTTCGCTGTTGGTCAGGTAGCGGTCCAGTTCGTCCACCTTGCGGGGCAGGCGGTCGGTGACCAATTGCACCAGTTTGTCCCAGGCGTCTTCGGGGATGTCCCGGGCCACGCCGCCGAAGCGGAAGTAGTTGTTCATCATGCGGGAACCGGTGGTGGCCTCGAACACGTCCAGGATGAGTTCCCGCTCTTCGATGGCGTACAGCGCGGGGGTGAAGAACGCGCCCAGGTCGTTGAGCAGGAAGCCGATGGCCCACAGGTGGTTCACGATACGGGTCAGTTCCGCCATGATGACCCGGATATACTCGGCCCGCTCCGGCGGCTTCACCCCCATCAGTTGCTCCACGGCCAGCACGTAGCCGAAGTTGTTGGCCATGGCCGTAATGTAGTCCAGCCGGTCCGTGTAGGGGATGTTCATAATCCACGTGTTCCGCTCGCCAATCTTCTCGTGGTTGCGGTGCAGGTAACCCATCACCGGTTCCAGGCCGATGATGGTCTCGCCGTCCAGGGTGACGATCATGCGGAACACGCCGTGGGTGGAGGGGTGTTGGGGTCCCAGATTCACCACCACCCGTTCGGTGCGCAGGTCGTCCCGGATTTCCGAACGCTGGAGCACCGCCTGGTACAGGATTTCGTCCGCGGTATCCGGCTCCCAGGTGTAAGGGTCGAAGCCGGGCGGGTAGTCCACGTTCTTGCCGAAGGGGTTTTTGTCTTCGTGGTGGAAGTGCTTGCCGTGGGGCCAGCGGCTGCTGAAGGGCTTGCCCTCTTCCTCGAAGTAGGGCTCCCGCCAGTCCTTGCGCAAGGGGTGGCCCCAGAAGCCTTCCCAAAGCAGGATGCGGCGCAGGTTGGGGTGCCCCTCGAAGCGGATGCCCAGCAGGTCCCAGGCTTCCCGCTCCTGGAAGTTCGCGCCGGGGTAAATGTCCACGATGGAGGGCACCACCGGGTTCTCCCGGGGTACCTGCACCTTGAAGACCAGGCCGGGGCCGCCGGTGCTCTTGTACACGTGGTACACCACTTCCATTTTGCCTTCGGGAAGATAATCCACGCCGGTGAGGCTGGCCAGGTAGTCGTAGCCGTAATCGTCCCGAAGGGCTTTGGCGAAGGCGCGCACATGCTCGGCTTCCACGATGTACCCCTGGTACCCTTTGCGGGTATCCGGGGTGATGACACCGGCAAAGCGGGTTTCGATATCGGGAACGGTTACCAGTGTGGTCATGGGGAACCTCCGGGGGCAGTGGTCGGTCGGTGGTCGTTCGTCGATGGTCGATGGCCGTTGGTTCACTGCTGACTGCTGGCCGCCGTCTGCTCACTGCTCACTGCTGTTTGCTCACCGCTGACGGCTGACGGCTAACGGCTGACGGCTAACCGCTAACCGCTCCTTGCCCCTGCATTTCCTGCAACTTCTTCATGGTGTACTCGCGAATCAGGGGGAAGTCGCGTGGGTCCATGATGTCCGGCCCCAGGATGGGCTCGGGGATGTACTCCTCCTTTTGCAAGTACACGTCCTTGAGGGATTGTTTCTCGATCTTTTGCTGCAACTTCATCAGGCCGAAGAGCAGGGCTTCGGGCGTGGGCGGGCAACCGGGGATGTACACGTCCACGGGGATGTACTTGTCCACGCCGGAGACCACGTTGTACCCCTCCTTGAAGGGGCCGCCGCCCGACGCGCACGCGCCCATGGCCACGACGTACTTGGGCAGGGGCATCTGGTTGTACAGCCGCACGATGAGGGGAATCATGCGCTTGGTCACGGTGCCGGAGACGATCATCACGTCGGCCTGGCGGGGGCTGGGCCGCATGACCTCCATGCCGAAGCGGGCCAGGTCGTACCGGCTGGCCGCGGTGGCAATCATTTCGATGGCGCAGCAGGCCAGGCCGAACATCATGGGCCAGATGGAGTTGCGCCGGCCCCAGTTGTACAGCCGGTTCAGCGTGGTTACGATGACGTTGCCTTTGACCTCGTCGGGAATGTCGTAGCCGGGCACCTGCAGCCCTTCATAGCGGTCTCTGCCCGTTCGTTGGGTCATGGGTGTACCTCCTGCGGGAAGTCCATTCGCGCCGTTTCAAGCCGACCGGAGGTCCGTGCGGTCCTTCCGGTATACCGGCACGTCGGTCGTCGGCATTATACCCCTGAGGCGACATTTTGACCAGAGCGGACGATGACCCAATAACGAAAAACACGACTTTTGTAATTCGTGAATTTGGAAAACTCATTTTTGCCTAAATGCGGGTCATAAAGAAAAAGCAGGCCGCCAGCAAGCGGCCTGCTTTTGGGATGGAAACACGCGACGGGGCATCAATCCCCCGCGGCGGCGGTGGCTTCGGCCCGGGCGCGGTTGAAGGCGCTCAAAGCATCGAAGAAGAGGATGAGGGCCGAGATGATCATGTAGATGCCGAAGGCCGCGGTGATGGCGTTGCCGACGATGAAGCCGATTTGGGCCTGGCCGGTGCTCAGGGGTTCCAGGATGCCGTCGAAAATGGCCTTGAGCACCGAGGTGACGAACAGGGCCGCCACCGTGGTCACGTACATGAAAATACCGGGGATGAAGGCCCAGTTGTAGGGGCGGCCTTCCCGGGCCATCCAGATGCCGATGAGAAGCAAGGCCATGCCCGCGAAGAGTTGGTTGGAGCCGCCGAACAGGGCCCAAATCCATTGCCAGAAGCCGAAGATGACCAGGAACAGGGTGAGCAACACGGCCACCAGGGAGCCGAAGTGGGGGTTCTTGAAGGCGGGAATCTTGTCGCCCAGCAACTCCGCGGAAGCCACCCGCATGAAGCGGAGCACCAGTTGCATCACGGTGATGGCCATGACCACCAGGAAAATCATGGCCAGGCTGCCGCCGAAGGTCTCGGGTACGCCGATGAGGGAGAGGAAGCGGGCCGCGCCCTTGGCGAAGACCGCGCCGGCCTTCACTTTGAGGGTGTACACGTTGGCCGGGTCATAGAAGCCCATGCTCACGCCCACGGTGGCCGCGGTGACCAGGGAGAGCACGCCCAGTACCGCTTCGGTGTACATGGCGCCACCGGCCACGGGCAGCGCGTCGGTCTCCCTCTCCAGTTGCCGCGCGGTGCCTGCGGTGGAGACCAGGGAGTGCCAGCCGGATACCGCACCGCACGCGATGATGACGAAGAGCATGGGCCACAAATAGCCAATCTTGGGATGGTTGAAAGTCACAAACGCGGGAATTTCAAACGAGGAAGGCAAAGTGCCGGTCAGGACGCCTACGGCAATGCCCACCATGGCGCCGACGATGGTGAAAATCACGAACCAGAAGGAAGTGTAGTTCACGGGCTGGGCGAAACGCCAGATGGGCAGCACCGAACTGATGTAACAGAAGGCCAGCATGACGATGGCCCAGAACAGGTCGGACCATTTCACGTCGCCGTAGCCCAGGGGCCGGGTGAAGATGACGCCGGTTTCCGGGTCGCCGGCCAGGCCGTTGATGGCGTTTACGATGGACTGCGCCGCGGGGGTGGTGCCGATCCAGATGCCGATGAGGGCCAGGAGCACGGTGACTACCGTGGTCACCATCATGTTGATGCGCCAGCGGTACACCATCTGCCCGGCCAGCACGCCAGCCAGGGTGAGCAGGAGGAAGCCGATGGGCACGGTGGGGCGGGCCAGCAAGGGCGCGATGACCGCACCAAACGCGCCCATGATGAGCAACAGGTAGATATAGAGGAAGGTCAGCAACAGGGTGCGGGCGCGCGGGGAGATGAGTTTGTACGAGAGCCCGCCCATGGTCATGCCTTCATGCCGTACGGCCAGCATGGTGGAGGCGTAATCCTGCACCCACCCGATGAAGAACACGCCAATGAGGAGCCAGAGCAGCGCAGGCAGCCAGCCAAACTGGGCCGCGACGATGGGACCTACGATCGGCCCCAGCGCGGCGATGGATTTGAACTGATACCCGAAAAGGACACTGGCACTGGCGGGCATGAAGTCCACGCCGTCCTGATACATGACGGCCGGAGTTGCCCGCTTCGGGTCGGCCTGGATGACCTCCTGGTCGATGCGGGAGGCGTACACTTTGTAGCCGACCACCACAATGATGATGGAAATGAGCAAAATGAGTAGGGGCATATATCTCCTCCTTCCGGGAAGGGGGTCTATTTGCTGTTAATCAAAACCCATAAGAGGGAAGCGAGTTGCGCTTTGTTGCCTTTTTCTGAACTTGGGTTTTCGGTAGGGGCCTGGCCCATCTCAAAGCATGAGCATCCCCAAAGCAGAACTTGCTTTGAGGCAGGACGCTACGAGGAGCGCTTCATACGAAGGGTCCGAAGGGGTCCACCCAGGATGGCAAGCAGCAAGGACCCCCTCAACGCAACGAGGCCGTGTCGACTGCGTGTTTTTCCAGGGAGCGAGGCAGGTAGAGGCGTAGAACCGTGGTGCGGGGTTGGATTTCCACCTGGAGATAGCCGCGCAATTGACGCATCAGGCCAATCAGCAGGTTCAGTTTGGGGTCTGGTAAGGGGGACTCTATCAAGGGGTCGATTTCCAGTTCCTCGGTCGTCAAATGTCGCAAAGCACGTTGCGTGTCTTCGTCCAGAGGTTGACCCGGCAGGGTGAGTTCCATCATCACCCAATGGGCCCCCTGGGAGCGGATGTGCAACGTAATGGGGCCTTGGGGCCGTAAGGTTGCCAGAGCCCAGTACAGTAAATTGAAAAGGACGTGGAAGACTTTGTGTTCATCGGAATCCAGAATGAGGGTGGCCGGTTCTATCTGAATGGTTACCCGGCCCGGGTGCTGTTCGATGAGGGGGTGCAACAACCGTTCCACTCGCTGGACGACGCTGGTCAGGGGGAAGGTGGAGATGCTGATGCTCTCCCGTTGCTGTTCCTGGTACGTTTCCAGCACCAGGAAGAGGCGCTCCAATTCCTGCCAGATTTCCCACAGTCGGGTCAGGGTTTCGGGAGGGGTTTTTCGTTGGTTGAAGTAGTATTCGTGCAGACGTTCCCATTCCCGGCGCACATACTCCACCGAGGGCTGTAGGGCTTGATTGAGCAACCGGAAGAAGCGTTGTTGTCGAGCGTAGAGGCTTTCGCTTTCTTCCCGGGAGGCGGTCAGTTGTTGGGCGAGGTAATAGTGCTCTTCGTAGAGCCGGGCGGTGTAGAGGGCCAGCGCGGTGATGTGCGCGGCGGCTTCCAACAGTTCCTGGTGTTCGGGGGTAAAGTGCCCGGGTTCCGTATGGCTGAGGGTCAGCACGGCCAGGGGCGTATCGCCGTAGTAAATGGGCACGCTCAGTACCGAGCCCCAGTCCCGGTAACTTCCCGGAAGCCAGCGTTGGTCGCTTTTGGTGTTGTCGATGATTTCGCTCTGGCGATGCCGCAGGACCCATCCGGCCAGCCCCTCGCGTATGGCCTGATAGGTGAATTCGCCGGGCGGGAAGAGGTTGCCTTTGGTGAAAAGGGCGTAAGGTGTCAGGTCCTGGTCTACCAGAATCAAAGTGCCGCCCTCGGCCCCTACCATATCTTGGGCCGTTTCCAGGATACGTTTGAGCACGTCCACCAGGCGGAGCCGACCTTCCAGCATGGCCTGGCTCAGGCGCACCAGTTGCTCGATGAAATTGGCTTGACGCTGGATTTGACGCGTCAGGCTCTCGTATTCCGTCACGTCTTGCAAGGCCAGCAGTGCGACGGAAGGCGGCGTGTTCTCCCTCGTCTGTAATGGCACGCACCAAACCCGGTAGAAACGCATCGTGTTGTCGGGCCCCTGGTGTTCGTACAAGAATTCCCATGCCCGCCCTTCGTGCATGCGGGCCACGATTTCGTCCCAGGTGTGCTTTTGGGTGAGGATTTGTTTAGGAAAGGCATGGCTTTCCAGGCCCCAATCGCGCGCGAGCCTTTCCGCAGCGGGGTTGATGAATTCCACCGTGCCTTGAGGAAGGTGGAAGAGCACCAAGGCTTCCCGGGCCTGGTGGAACGCTTTGCTCAGCCGCTGGCGATATTCGACCACCGCTTTGGCTTGCAAAAGATGGGCCAGCAAAGCCGTAGTGCGCACCAGCAGTTGGTGTTCATCTTCTTCTATGTGAACCGCCCGCGGAATTTCCAGCCACAGCAGGCCCTGCCATTCACCGCCCTGGCGGAGGGGAAAGAGCAGGGCTTGGGAATGCCCGGTGGCGAAGCGAAACACGAAATCTCCGGGCCAGGGGGCCTGCCCCAGGCCCTGGATGGATTGGAGGGGAATGCTTTCTTGAAGGTCGGCATGGGGACGTTTCAGGACTGCGGCTAGGTCGAATCGTTCGTTTTCGCCATCGTACACGTAAAGCGCCGCGGCCAGGGCCTGGAAGGAGGGCAGTGGTTGCAAGAAGACTTTCAACACGTCCCGTAAGACGAGTTCCAGGGGGGAAGGTTGAAGCATGAGTTCCAGCAGCCGCGCCATCCAACGGGCTTCCTGATAGCGGATCTGGATGACCCGTTTGTGGACCTCCTGTTCGGTGACATCGCGCAAATACACGATTTTGCTGCGTCGTTGCTTGTCGTTGCCCACCGGTACCAGCCAGGCCTGTAGAAAACGAGGGCCTTCGGGGGTGTGGATGTGGAAAACGTTTTTGGTTGGTGAAGAGGGAGGACGACGTATCCATCGCCACAGGTCGGCGTGTTGTTGGAGCGCGGTTTCCACTTGAGTCATTGGTTCCGATAAGGTGGTCCAGGGGCTCTGGATGCCCAAAAGGCGGGCGGCCGCGGCATTGTGCCAAATGGGCCGATGATCGGGTGTAAGAACCAGCACACCTTCGTCCAAATGCTGGGTGATTTGTTCAATGGTGACCGGGGTGAAATGCGGTTGAGACCGGAGGGCGTGCCAGGCCACCAGGGCGGGTAACCAAAGGAGGCCGATGAGCAGGTCCCACGGGTTGGGTATACGTAATACCGTCAGGCTCAATATCGAGAAAACAACCAAAGTCAAAAGCAGAACACTCAACCAGATGAAATAGCGTCGCACCAGGCCGAGCATGTGCCGTGCGTATAACAAAAGGGCCCCACCTGCGATGGCCAAAGAAATCATGTTCAATTTGACCATGAGATAAGGGGCATATGTCATCCATCGTAGGGGTAACACCGGCGTGGGGATTTCAATTGTGGTATAGGTATCGGGTGCGGGGGGGGTATTTCCCAACCACAGGGCCAGATGGGTCATGCCCAGAGCAAGACCCAACCAGCGGACGCTCCAATGCCCCTGGGTGGCCATCCACAGCAAAGTGACGGCTATGGCCAGCGCGGTCCAGGAACTCAACAGCCGGCTGACGTGACGCGCCCAGATGCCGACGGGACCGGGCACCACCATGGAGATGAGAATGCTCGCGGTCCACAAAGCGCCGGTGAGAAATGTGGCAAACAATCCCCGCCATAGGGGCCCGAATGCCTGGCGCCGTTCCCAAACGACCTGTATCACTGCAAGCAAGGTCCAAAACGAAACGACACCGCCCAGGAAAAAGAGCAACCATCCAATAGCCTGCATACCACGGCTCCCTTGCAAGGTGTTCTCATTGTACCACCCTGCAGGCCAGGCTTTGGGTGTTTGTGGGGAAAACGGAAAGGGCGATGGACGGAAAAACCGTCCATCGCCCTTTTGACCGGGAAGGGCGCGGAGCCTTCGGTTCTGGAGAATGGGCAGAGCAAGCCGTCTCTTTTCCAGAAGAAGGCGCCCGTCCCTTCCACCCACGGCTTTTACACCTGCACCTTGGGCAGTTCTTCGATGGCCCGGCGGATTTCGTCTTCGGGGTAGGCGTAGTCCTGCAGTTCGCCTTTCAGGTACTGGTCGTAGGCCGAGAGGTCGAAGTGGCCGTGGCCGGACAGGTTGAACAAAATGACCCGCTCTTCGCCTTTGGCTTTGGCGTCCAGGGCCTCGTCAATGGCCGCCCGTACCGCATGGGCCGATTCGGGCGCGGGCACGATGCCCTCGGCCCGGGCAAAGAGCACCGCGGCCTCGAAGGTGGCCCGCTGGGGCACCGCGCGCGGTTCGATGTAGCCGGCTTCCACCAGGGCCGAGACCGTAGGGGCCATGCCGTGGTAGCGCAACCCGCCGGCGTGAATGGGGGGTGGCATGAAGGCATGGCCCAGGGTGTGCATCTTCATGAGGGGTGCCATGCGCGCGGTGTCGCCGTAGTCGAAGGTGTACACCCCTCGCGTCAGGGTGGGCGCGGCCTGGGGTTCTACCGCCACGAAACGGGTGCTTTTGCCCTCCCGTAAGTTGTAATAAAGGAAGGGAAAGGCCAGTCCCGCGAAGTTGGAACCGCCACCTACACACCCAATGACCACGTCCGGGTATTCTCCGGCCAAATCCATCTGTTTGATGGCCTCCAGGCCGATGACGCTTTGGTGCAAGAGCACGTGGTTGAGTACCGAGCCCAGGCTGTACTTCTTGGCCCCGTTGGACGTGGCCGCGGCTTCTACGGCCTCGGAGATGGCAATGCCCAAGGAGCCGGGGTTGTCCGGGTCTTCGGCCAGAATCTTGCGACCGTACTCGGTGCGGTCCGTGGGACTGGGGTACACCTGCGCGCCGTAGATTTCCATGAGGACCCGACGGTACGGTTTTTGCTGGTAGGACACCTTCACCATGTACACTTCCAGGTCCAGGTCGAACACGTTGGCGGCAAAGGCCAGGGCCGAACCCCACTGCCCCGCGCCGGTTTCGGTGGTCAGGGCCTGGACGCCTTCGGCTTTGTTGTAAAAGGCCTGGGCCACCGCGGTGTTGGGTTTGTGGCTGCCGGTGGGGGAAACGCCTTCGTACTTGTAGTAGATGTGGGCCGGCGTGTCCAGGGCTTTTTCCAGGCGTCGCGCCCGCAAAAGGGGCGTGGGCCGCCAGAGGCGGTAGATGTCCCGCACCGGTTCGGGAATGTCGATGTACCGGTCGGTGCTGACCTCTTGTTGAATGAGGGCCATGGGAAACAGCACCGAAAGGAAATCTGGGGTGACGGGTTCCAAAGTGACGGGGTGCAACGGCGGCGGCAGTTGCACGGGAAGGTCGGGCAGGATGTTGTACCACTGTTTGGGGATGTCGTTTTCGCTGAGCAGGAACTGAATGCGTTCGGACATGACGGACCTCCTTCTGAGGTTGGGTTTGGGTTTTACAAGGCGGTACGGTGGGGGGCAAAGAGATAGGGCCGGGAAGCCGCAGGCGGGCGACCACCGGGTTAAAACGAAAGCGCGCCCGCCCCGGCTGGGACGAGCGCGCCGGCGCCCGCGGTGCCACCCACGTTAGGCCGGGAACCGGTTTCGGTGTGGATTCCCGGAGGGAAACAAAAAAGCCCGCCGTGAAGCGACGGGCAGGGGAAAAGCCTGAGCCGAAACCGGGCCAGCCTCACTCGTAAGGGTACGGTGACGCCTTCGGCGACGGGAGACAGGAGCATGGACCAGCGCCCAGGGGGACTGCGAGGAGGCTCCATCCGCCCGAAGGGCCACGATACCCTGCGCCGGATAACGGGAGCGCTGCCCGGCGGCGACTACTGGGAGCAACGACTCCGTTCGTCCCGCGGCTCCGAGGCCCATTCGGCATCCCTTCCTGCTACCGGGCTCCCACCTGTCCCCGGCTCTCTGGAAGCGGGCCGGGATGCCTACTCGCCCTCTTCACCGCCTTGCCGTACCGCCTTGTGTGGAGCGGCTTTATACCTCAAGTCGTGCTATGTGTCAAGGGCCGAATGCATGGTTGCATGGATGCTCGAAAATTGTGAAGTGCGGAAAGCGCTGGGCCGAGTGTTCGCGGGAAAGGGGATTCATAACTCCTTCCAGAGCAGGGAAGCATGGAGCACCCATCGAACGGTTTTCCCTTGGAAAATCGAGGTGCTTCCTGGTGTCCTGATTTTTTGAGCATTCCCAGGGCCTCCATTTCAAAGGACGGTGGATTGGCTTTTGGAGCAGGATGCTTTGGACCCACCGAAAATGAGAAAAGCCTGAAAAGGGTGTGGCATTTTCGATACCAACGGTCTATAATGGCTTGGGCCTGGACCGCGCGCGACCTTTATGTTTCTAAGAGGAGGCCCCATCCTTCTGTCCGATGTGGTAGTGGGAGGTGACGCCTTTCTCGTTGGAGAGACGTCATGGAGCGAGCCGATTTCGGTGAACGGGAGATTTGTCGTACGTCTTCGGTAGACGTGTGCCTATGGAGACGGACGT
The DNA here is from genome assembly GCA_026996855.1 of Anaerolineales bacterium. GTDB lineage: Bacteria > Chloroflexota > Anaerolineae > Anaerolineales > DRMV01 > S139-71. The sequence goes on along the minus strand of JALWJZ010000111.1, from coordinate 13,894 downwards.
GGTAGCGCCTCCTTTTGCATATTGGTGGCTCTGGGTAGGGGTTTGTCTTTGGGGTCTTACGTACTTGCGTCGCTGGTGGCGGGCTTATCGGAGCCGGTCGTTGCCACCCCTTCCCCCGTGGCGCACCTGGTGGGCTGGCTTGCGTCGGGCCCTGCTCCCCCGGGATGTGGTGTACAGTTCCCTGGTTTTGGTGTTGTTGGTATGGGGGTTGTATTACGTGCCCCCGGTGCATCGGCGTTTGTCGTGGCGGTTGCATTTTCTGGCCACGGGTTTGCGCCTCACTTTGCTTTCCCCGCCGGAAAGGGTGCCCACACCGGTGCGAGCACACACTTTGGTGTATGTCACACCCACCTTCACCCCCACCGCGCGTCCTTCGCCCACGGCCACTTGGACGCCCCCATCGGCATACACGCCTACGCCTACACAAACCCCGACCCCCATTCCCTCGGTGGTGCGCCTCAAACCGCCGCCTCGCTGGGAGCCGCAGCAGTTGAACAATTGCGGCCCTTCGGCCCTGGCCATGTATTTGAACTGGTGGGGCCTGGAGAAGGTGGACCAGAAGGCCATCGCGCGCAAATTGCGTCCGGCCGAGCAGGACCCCAACGTCAACGTGGAAGAATTGGTGTACTATGTGCAGCGGTATGCCGGGTGGCTGCGGGCCATCTTTCGGGTGGGCGGTACGTTGGAACAACTCAAGCGGCTCATCGCCGCGGGCTTTCCCGTGCTCATCGAAGTGGGGTTGGAGGTGGAACGGCGGGTCTGGTACAACGACGACCGTTGGGCCGGCCATTATTTGCTGCTCACCGGCTATGACGACACGCGAGGAGTCTTCATCGTGCAGGATCCCCTTTTCGGTCTGAACCAGGAGTACGCCTACGAGGAAATCGATGCGCGTTGGAAGCCTTTCAACCGGGTGTTCATCCTGGCCTATCCTGCTCAAAAGGAGGCTTTGGTGAAGGAGGTTCTGGGGCCTTATTGGAGCATGGAGGAAAGTCGGCGCATTGCCCTGGAAATGGCCCAGAAGGAAATCGAGGCCAACCCGGAAGACGCCTTCGCCTGGTTCAACCTGGGCACCAACCTGGTGTACTTCCAGCAATGGCACCGGGCCGCCCAGGCGTACGACAAAGCGCGGGAATTGGGGTTGCCCCAACGTATGTTGCGCTATCAGTTTGGTCCCTTTTTCGCTTACTTCCATTCCTGGCGGCTGGAGGACTTGCAAGCCCTGATTGAATACGCACTGGAAATCACTCCCCAATCCGAAGAAGCCTGGATTTGGAAGGGTTGGTTGCACGTGCGTTTGGGGGAAAACGACAAGGCCCTGCGGGCCTTTTGTCGGGCTTACGTCCTGAACCCTACCTTCCCCGATGTTCACAACGGATTGCAATACCTGGGTGCCTCCCCTTCGGCTTGCGTGGGAGGGGGGGACTGAAGGGAAGAACCGGCAGGGTGGCCGCCTTTCCTTTCCCTGCATCCTGGGTATAATGGGAAACGCCGCATGGGCGGGTAGCTCAGATGGTTAGAGCGCCTCCCTTACAAGGAGGAGGCCGTGGGTTCGAGTCCCACTCCGCCCATGTTTGTTTTTTAGGTATCGCGATGGCGTTGCCGGTTGGGGATGTATCCGTGCGGAGGTGGCAACATGGCCCCCAAGGGCTATCGTTGGTTCGATCTGTTCGTGGCGCTGTTCGTCACCACGTTGGTGGTGTCCAACATCATTGCCGCCAAACTGATGGCCATTGGCCCGTGGGTGTTGCCCGCGGCCGTGATTCTGTTCCCCATTGCCTACATCGTGGGGGATGTACTCACCGAGGTGTACGGCTACGCTCGCGCCCGCCGGGTTATCTGGTTGGGCTTTTTCGCCAACCTGGTGGCCGTGGCCGCCATTTGGGTAGGGGGGCGTCTTCCCGCCGCGCCTTTTTGGACCCTGGGCGTGTACGATTCACCGGCCCAGGCGCAGCAGGCGTACGATGCCCTCCTGGGCTTTTCGCCGCGGCTGCTGGTGGCCTCGTTCATCGCTTATCTCGTGGGTGAATTCCTCAACGCGTATGTGCTGGCCCGCCTCAAGGTCAAAACCCAGGGGCGTTTCCTCTGGCTTCGCACCATCACGTCCACCCTGGTGGGCCAGGGCGCGGATTCTTTGGTGTTCCTCTCCGTTGCCTTTTGGGGCATCCTGCCCCCGGCGGCCCTGGGGCAGGCCATCCTGTCCCAATGGTCTTTCAAGGTGCTGTACGAGGCCCTGGCCACCCCCATCACCTACGCCGTGGTCAACGGGCTGAAGCGGGCCGAAGGGGTGGACGTGTACGACGTGGAGACGGATTTCCGCCCCTGGCGACTGACCGAGGCGTAAACGCGAGTCGGCCCCCCCAGGGGGAGGGGCGCTTTCCTTTGGGGTAGAATGATGACATCTGCCGAAGCCGGTGAGGTGCTTTGACTTTTTGCAGGAGGACGATATGCGCATTGCTCTGGACGCGATGGGAAGCGACCGCCATCCCGAGCCGGAGATTTACGCCGCGGTGGAAGCCGTGCGCCGGTGGGGCGACCCCATTTACCTGGTCGGCCCAAGGGACGTTTTGGAGCCGCGTCTGGCTTCCTATCCCCCGGAGGTGCGGGAAGGCATCGTGTTGGTTCATGCGCCTCAGGTGTACCACCACGGGGAAAAGCCCGGTCGGGCCGTGCGCCAGAAGGCCGAGTCTTCCCTGGCCGTGGGGATGCGTCTGCTCAAAGAAAAGCAGGTGGACGCTTTCGTCACCGTGGGGGACACGGGCGGCGCCCTGGCCTTTGCTTTGCTTACCCTGGGGCGCATTCGAGGGGTGCGGCGACCCGCGCTCATCGCGCCGGTGCCTACTCGCGCCGGGCGCTATTGCGCCCTGCTGGACGTGGGCGCCAACGCGGAGTGCAAGCCCGAATACTTGCTTCAGTTTGGCATCATGGGCGCGGTGTATGCCGAACTCCTTTGGGGACGTGCGCATCCCCGGGTTGGCTTGATTTCCAACGGCGAGGAACCCAGCAAGGGCACCCCTCTGGTGCAGGAAGCCCACGTCTTGCTGAGGCACAGTGACCTGAACTTCGTGGGCAACGTGGAACCCAAAGAAGTGTTTGCCGGTCACGTGGACGTGGCCGTGACCGATGGCTTCACCGGCAACGTGCTGCTCAAGGCCATGGAGGCCCTGACTTCCTTCATCACCGATGCGCTTCGCGAGGGGATGACCCGTTCCTTGCGTACCAAGGTGGGCGCGCTTTTGGCCCGGCCGGCTTTTGCCTACATGAAGCAGCGCTTGATGGACCCGCGCGAGATTGGCGCGGTGCCTTTGTTGGGGGTGGACGGCCTGGTGCTGATTGGACACGGTCGCTCCGATGGTCCTACGGTGCTCAGCGCCCTGGCCCGGGCGCGAGAGGCCGCAGCCATGGACCTGGTGGGCAAACTACGGGACCGTATCGCGGCGTCGCTGGCCCGTGGCAACGCCCCTCGCGAAGGCGAAGCCGCTTGAGGAGGACCCTCGGGAAGGTGAATGGGTTCACGCGTTTTTCAAAATCCCATAAAAGCGGCAAAAGCCATGGCATTTTTTCACGGAGGCACAGAGAGTCCAGAGGAAACCTTGGTCGTCTTCAGTGGATACTCCGTGTTCTCCGTGGCTCTGTGTACGTCTTTGTTCGAACATGCAAAACGCCTGTGGATAGGTTGGGATGTTGCGCAAACTGGCATGGCATCATTTTGATTTCTGGCTCCTGGGCCTGGTCGCGGTGCTGACCCTCTTCGGCATCGCGGTCATCCGGTCCGCCATTGCCGGGAACCAGGTACTGGCCGAAACGCCGACTCGTCAGGCTCTCTTTGCCCTGGTGGGATTCGTGTTGCTGTTCGCCGTGGCCCTGGTGGACTATCACGTGTGGCTGGATTTGAGTCGGCTTTTCTACGTGGTTACCATTGCCTCCCTGGTTCTGTTGAACGTGATGGGCACCGCGCTCTTCGGCTCCGCGCGCTGGTTTCGCATCGGCCCCCTGCACCTGCAGCCTTCGGAGTTTGCCAAACTGGTGCTCATCCTGGTGCAGGCCCGTTTTCTGGCTTCCCGTCGGGAGCGAATTGGCGAACTCCGCACCGTGCTCCTGAGCGGCCTGCTGACCGCGGGCCTGGCCGTTTGGGTGTTCCTTCAGCCCGACCTGAGTACCTCCATCACCCTGGTGGTCATCTGGTTTGCCATGCTCTGGGCCGCGGGGTTGCGTTGGCGGCACCTGCTGGGCTTCATGGTCCTGGGGCTGGTGCTGGCCGTTGTGGGTTTTCCCTTTCTGGAGCCGTATCAGCAGCAGCGGGTGTTCCAGTTCCTCTTCCCGGACCCCGAAGCCCGTCACGGGGCCATCTACAACGTGCAGCAGGCCCTCATCGCCATCGGTTCCGGGGGCGTGTTCGGGAAAGGTTACGGCCAGGGGCCGCAGGTGCAATTGCGCTTCCTCAAGGTACGGCATACGGATTTCGTGTTCGCCGTCATTGCGCACGAACTGGGTTTTGTGGGCGCGGTGCTGACTTTGCTCCTCCTGGCCCTGGTCATTTGGCGCTGCCTGCGGGTGGCGCATCAGGCCTACGATACCCAGGGGGCCTTGATTGCCTACGGGGTAGCCGCCATGCTGGCCTTTCACCTGGTGGTGAACGTGGCCATGAACCTGAACCTCATTCCGGTGACGGGCCTGCCCCTACCCTTCATCACGTATGGGGGAAGCACCCTTTGGGCCAGTTTGCTGGGCATCGGCCTGGTGGAAAGCGTGGCGCTCTACCGGAAGCCCTTGGAATTTTGAAACCCGCGCCCTCCGTTCCCTCCGTTTATCATCCCCGTTTGAAAAACCCCCTGCCCCTGGAAATTTGCAGGGAAAATCGAGGTAAAATGAAGGCACCGTTGCACCGCGGGAGGCGATATGTCCTGGTGGCCTCGTTTTCACGCTTTTTCCTTTTTCATTGGGCTGCTGGTGGGCCTGGCTTTGGGGCTGGCCGTGCGCTTCTTCCGGGAATGGACGGCCATCCTGCGCCAACGCTGGGCCGCCTGGAAGGAAGCCCGCCAGGAGAAGGCCCAGGTGGGACGGTGGGCTTTGTGGAAACGGCGCTTGCGCCTGTACGTGCAGGGCCAGCACGTGGCCGGGAACCTCTTTCCCCTGGAAGCCGTGTTGCTGCCTCCGCGGGTGCTTCCCCTCCCGCCCCATCCGCTGACGCCGGAAGAGGAGGACGAACTGGGCGAAGACCCCCTGCGTTCGCCTTTACTGACGGAAACCCTTCCCCCGGCCCTGGAAGAGGGCGTTTGGGAATCGCTGTACTTCTGGCCGGCCCTGAGCCTGGAAGAGGCCCTTCAGGGCGGTTCTTCTTTGGTTTTGTTGGGGCCTTTGGGTAGCGGCAAGACCACGGCCTTGTCCCATCTCACCTTGCGCCTCTTGGAACGCAAGGACGGCCCCTTCCCCCTGCTCTTGCATGCAGCCGACCTGCCCTGGCAGGACGTTGCCCGCCTGGAAGACGCCCAGGCGCCCTGGCGGGCCGCGCTGGATGCCCTGGCCGCTCTTCTGGGAGGGACCCAAAAACGGGAGCAGCGGGCCCTGGAAGCCCTGTTGCCGGAGGCCTTTCGCGAGGGTCGGGTGCTGGTGCTGCTGGACGGCGTGGACGAACTGCCCCCCTGGAAGCGGGACGTGGTCTGGAATTGGATTCGACTCATGCGCCAGACGTACCCCCACGTGCGTTGGGTGGTGGCCGCAGGGGTGGACGGATTCGGCGACCTGGTTCGCCAGGGGTTCCAGCCCGTCCGCATGATGCCCTGGAACGCTTTTTGGGTTCGCTCCTTTTTGCGCAAGTGGGACCGGGCCTGGAAGGCGTACGTGGCGCCCCATCTGGATCAGGAACACGCCCCCCAGGCCACGTACGTGTTCCAGCATTGGTTGTTGAGCCGTCACCGGGTGGTGACCCCGCTGGAACTGACCTTGCAGGCCTGGGGGTTGTGGGCCGGCGACCTGCAGGGCGATTCTTTGGTGGCCGCGGTTCACGCCTGGGCGCGGCGCCTGGCCGCGGGCAAAACGTTGCCCTGGGAAGAGATGAGTCGTCGGTGGCTCTCGGGGGAGCCGATTCCCCAGGCCCTGACCGAGCATTTCCCCGGGGATGTGGCCGTACCTTCGCCGGGGTGGGGTTTGCGCTTGCGCCACCCGGTTCTGGCCGCTTACGGCGCGGCTTACGACCGTACCGAGGTAGATTGGCCGCGCCTGTTGCGTTCTTTTGCCCCTTACTGGGAACTGCGCACCGCGGCCCTGGCCTTTTGGGGCCGGCTGCACCCCAACGACATGGCCCGTATTTTCCAGGCCTGGATGCGTCACGGACCGCCCCTCTATTTGGGCCTGTGGGAAAGCGCCCGGGCCCTGGCCTGGAGTGGCCTGACCACCCACCGAGACGCGGTGTTGAAGGCCCTGGGGTGGCTGTTGCACCAGGAGCGCTTGCCGGTAGGCGTTCGCCTCAAGGCTGCCTGGTACCTCTGGCTCCTGGTGGGGGATGCCAGCCGCGCCGGTTTCCGCGCCCTGCTCAAGCGGCCCTCGAAAAGCGTGCGCCAGGCCGCGGCCCTGGCCTGCGGCCTTACCCGGGACGAGGAAAGCCTGCCGGATTTGCTCGAGCCTCTGTCCAAGGTGACCGCTCTGGCCGCTTCTTTGCGTCGCGCCATCTTCCTGGCCCTGGCCCTCATCGGCACGGAAAAGGCGGTGCAGGGTTTGGGAACCGTGCTCCTGGAAACGGACGACGACGACATTCGACGGGAAGTGGCCGAGGCACTGGCCCGCAGCCCGTATTTGGGCCGTCAGGCCCTGGAGGAAGCCGCCTCCGACCCCGACCTACTGGTGCGCAAGGCCGCGGTGTACGGCCTGGCCCAAATCCCCGCGGCCTGGGCCAGGGAACGTCTGGAACAAATGGCCAAGGAAGACAAGGAGTGGCTGGTGCGAAATGCTGCCCAGCAGGCGCTGGATGCGCTCCGTCGGCCTTCGCCCTGGGTGCCTCGCGCCCCCCTGCCCTTGCACGAAGAACCCTGGTTGGTGCATTTCGCCCAAGCCCAGGGCCTGACCCTGGCCCCTGGAAAAGCCGCCTGGGTGGTCTTTGGTCAGGCTTTGCAAAAGGGCGACCCCAATGTGCGACGTCGCGCCCTGCGGCGCCTCCTGTACCATCCCCATGAGCGGTGGGTGCCGTTGCTCATGGAGGCCCTGCCGCAACCCTTCCCCCTGGGCGACGAGGCCTGGAACACCCTCCGGCACTATGCCTGGACGGGCATTCCCATTCAGGTGAAAAGATGAGGAAAGACGCCTCCCGGGCCTCCCCGCCCCTTTTCATCACTCCGTCAGGATTTCCCATCCGCGTTCCCTGGCCAGCGCGGCCAGTTCTGGCGTGGGTGTGACCGCGACCGGATGTCCCACGGCTTCCAGCAGGGGCAGGTCCGAAATGGCATCGGCGTAGGCCCAGGCATCTTTGGGGTTCACTGGAATCCCCTGCTTTCGCAGGTAGGCAAAAGCCCTTTCGGGTTTGTGGCGTCCAATGCAAACGGGCGGCACCGCCCGACCGGTGTAACGACCGTCCTTCACTTCCAAAGGCGTGGCCACGGCGTGGGGCGTTCCCAGGTGCCGGGCCACCCGTTGGATGAGGGGCAGCGGCGCGGCGGAGACTAGCACCACCGTATCGCCCCGGTTCAGGTGCTCTCGCAAGCGAGCCACACTGGCCGCTCGCCAATGGGAGCGCAGGTAGGTTGCCACGGCCCATTCCCAGATGGGTTCCGCTTCTTCCAGGGTATAACCCCGCACGTACCAGGCCAGATGCGCGGCCCACCTCCCTCGGAAGGTTTCTTCCTTCAGCAGACCCCGTTTGTACAAAAAATACTGTGGAAGATGCACGGCCATGAAGAGCCGATGGGTCCATTGGCGATGGCCGTGCCTTTGGAAATAGGCCATGTAGGCCTTCCACAGGTTGGTGGTGGTCAGGGTGCCGTCCACGTCGAAAAAGGCAACCGTTGGCATGACGTCCTCCCGGGTGTAGGGGAGTTCTATTCCCATTCGATGGTGCCGGGGGGTTTGGTGGTGATGTCGTACACCACCCGGTTCACCCCGGGTACTTCGTTCACAATGCGAGCGGCGACCCGCGCGAGAAGGTCGTAGGGTAGGTGGGCCCAGTCCGCGGTCATGAAGTCGTCGGTGTAGACCGCGCGCAGGGCCACCACTTCCTGATAGGTGCGTTGGTCGCCCATCACGCCCACGCTTTGTACGGGGAGCAGCACGGCAAAGGCCTGGGAAACGGGCCGGGGGCCGTCTCCTCGCGGCGGCCCCAAATACCCGGCGCGCGTCAGTTCTTCCCGAAAGATGGCGTCCGCGGCCCGCAGTTTGGCCAGACGTTCCGGGGTGACCTCGCCCAGGCAGCGCACGGCCAGGCCAGGACCGGGGAAGGGTTGTTTCCAGACCAGGTCTTCGGGCAGGCCCAGGGCCAGCCCCAGGCGGCGTACTTCGTCTTTGAACAGATAGCGGAGGGGTTCCACGAGCTCGAAGGTCATGTCCTCGGGCAGGCCGCCCACGTTGTGATGGGTCTTGATGCGAGCCGCGTGTTTGCGTTCCGGCGCCCGGGATTCGATGACGTCGGGGTAAATGGTGCCCTGCACCAGAAAGCGGGGATGGCCCAGGCTGCGGGCTTCCTGCTCGAAAATGCGAATGAAGGTTGCGCCGATGATGCGGCGCTTTTCTTCTGGGTCGGTCACGCCTTTCAATGCGTTGAGGAAGATGGGGGCGGCATCCACCACCCGGAGGGGAACCCCCAGGGCCTGTTTCAAGGCCCGGACCACCTGCTCCCGCTCCCCCTGGCGGAGCAGGCCGGTATCCACGAAGACCGCGGTGAGTTGGTCGCCCACGGCCTTGTACACCAGCGCGGTGGCTACGGCCGAATCCACCCCGCCGCTCACCGCGGCCAGCACCCGTTCCTTCCCCACCTGCTCTCGGATTTCTTCCACGAGGCGGGCCATCCAGTTGGCGGGCCGCCAGTCGTCGCGCGCGGTGCAGATGTCCACCGCGAAGCGGCGCAGGATGTGGCTGCCGATGGGGGTGTGTTGCACTTCGGGGTGGAACTGAACCCCGAAGTACCCCCGCTGGAAATGGCCGACGGCGGCATAGGGGCTGCTTTGCGTGTAGCCAATCACCTCGAAACCGGGGGGCAGATCTTCCACCCGGTCGCCGTGGGACATCCACACCCGATGCCGTCCTGGAGGAATGAGGGGGTTTTCCCTGGGGACTTCCAGCCAGGCCAAGCCGTATTCCCGTTCCGGGGCCGGGGCCACGGTGCCGCCCAGGTGGTGAACCAGGAGTTGCAGCCCGTAGCAAATGCCCAGAATGGGCCGACCGCTTGCCAGCACGTAGTCGGGCAGGTGGGGCGCGCCGGCCGCGTACACCGAGGCCGGGCCGCCGGAGAGTACGAACCCCTTGGGGTTCAGCCGCATCACCTCGGCCTCGTCCGCGTCCCAGGGGAAGAGTTCCGTGTACACGCCCTGGTCGCGCAACCGCCGGGCGATGAGTTGGGCGTACTGGCCACCGAAATCCAGCACCACGATGGTGTCCGGTTGGTCCTGCATGCTGCCTCCTGCGGGGGGCAGATTTGCGCACAGGTGTGGAAACGTCCTCCCCGCATCCCTGGTTTAGCGTGCCGATGGGGTAGGGGTGGGCGTTACGGGTGGGGGCGTACCGGCCTGAAGGACCACCTCTACCTGGTCGGGATGCAGGGATTCGACCCGGACGCCGTCCAGCAGCACTTCGATTTCCACCGGCAGGGTGTAAGTGCCCGGTTCCAGCCCCTCCACGTCAACGAAGGCTCGCACCGATTCCAGTTTGAAATTCTGCATGACATCGGCCGGACCCAGGAAGACCACGTCCACCGTTTGGGGCGACACCGTCGCGTAGTACTCGGGCCGCAGGCCCACCACCTCGACGGGCAGTTGCACCTGCACCGACGATTCAATAGGTTCGATGGCAATTTGCACCAGGACTTTGTTCTCTCCCACCACCTGTACCCCTTCGGGCAGCACCAGCGGCACCCGAACCTCCACGTCCGCGGTGGCACCGGTGATGTCCACCGGTTCCGTTTCCACAAAGCCGGGCAGTTTCAAGGCCTCCGCGGGGTTGGGGGTGTACAGGGTAACCACCGGGGGATACACGGCAATGTTGGCCACGTGATAACCCCGTTTGGGTTGCCCTTCGATGCGCACCCGCACGGAGACGTCGCGATAACCGCCCAGTTGCTCTACCGGCAGGACCACGTACACCTGCTCGGGTTCCAGTTGCACACCCTCCACGGGACGTTCGCGCGCGTCGTAAGGTTGCAGGCTGAGCCAGCGTTCCACCGTGGAGCGCACGTTTTCCACGTACAGGCGCGCTTTGACTTCTTCGACTTTCTCCACCAGGTGACGCGGCCCTCGGACCGTCACTTGCGAGGGGGAAACTTCCAGGGTGCCGAACCGGTAACCCACCGCAGGATTGCCCTGAACCTCGATGGTGACGGGAAGTTGTTTGCTGATGTACTCTTCCAGGACCACTTCCACCTTCTTCGGTTGATAGTCTACCAGGCGGTAAGGATGGGCTTCGATTTCGACGTGCACTGGAACCTCGTATGTGCCGGCTTTCAACCCTTGCAAATCGATGTAGGCATGGACCCCTCGGCTGTTGAGGAGGTGCTCCCATACGCTTCGGGGAGCCTGGATGTGCACTTCCACCCGATTGGGAAGTTGGTTGACCACCACCAGATTGGGGGCCTTGTTGCGGATTTCCAGCGGAACGGGGTAGGGATAACGCTGGGTCTGGTTGGGGTTGGATTGCATTTCGGCTACGACCCAAATCATGAAGGCCAGGGCAAAGGCCATCACCCAGTTGCTCCAACTTCGTATCAGATGGGACCACACCGTGCGCCACAACATGGAGCGGCTCCTTTCGTCGTTCGCGACGGACCAAAGGCTCGGTGCCAGGGCACCTTTTGAAATCGAACGAAAGGCCTCTTTGGAGTTTACCGCAATGTCCGCCTTTGGGATTTTGGGTTGCGCCAGAGGTTCATTTTTCCTCTTTGGAGCGTGGGCGGGTACCCACCAGGTTGTCCCACACCCGTTGCATTGGTTTGACTGGTGGGGCCATATCTTCGTTTTGGGTCAGGGAGCGGCGCTGGCGACGTCGGCGGAGGAAGGGGAAATCCCAACTCTGGGGCGTGACCAACTGACCTTCCAGCCGGTGGCGTAGTTGGTGCGGGGTGAGGCCCCGGTCCAGCACGCCGTTTTGGGCCAGGGAAATGGTGCCCGTTTCTTCGGAGACCACGATGGCCAGGGCATCGGTGCGTTGGGTGATGCCAATGGCGGCCCGGTGGCGCAATCCCAGACGTTCTTCAGGGGAAGCGGTGGGGATGGGGTGTTCCGGCAGGGGAAGGATGCAGGCCGCGGCATACACCCGCCCCTGGCGCATGAGCACCGCGCCGTCGTGCAGGGGCGTGTTGGGGTAGAAAATCTGAATGAGGAGTTCCGGGGAAGGCAGGGCGTCCAACAGCACCCCCGAGGCGGCATATTCCCCCAGGCTGGTGCGGCGCTCGAGCACGATGAGGGCACCGATGCGGTTACGACTCATATGGGTGACGGCCTGGACCAGGGTGTGGATGATGCGTTCTTTGTCGTAGTAACGTACCCATAAGGGTGCGAACCCCAACCGGCCCAGGCGTTCCAGGGCCTGGCGGATTTCCGGCGCGAAGATGACGGGAATGGCCACCAGCAGGGAGGGAAGCAGGTTGCGCAGCAGCCAGTTGAGCGCGGGGAGGTTGATGACGCTGAGGATGAAGCCCACCAGGAAGACCACCACCAGCACGCCGCGCAAAATGGCCATGCCCTGGGTGTTTTGCAACCAGGTGAGGACGACGTAAAAAATCAGGGCGACCAGAAGGATGTCCAGCAGGCTGGCCCAGGTCAGGCGTTCTAACAGGAAGAGGAACTCTTGCCACCACTGGCTCAACACCGATGCCTCCCGGCCGGGGGAAGGGACGTACTTTGCACCCATGGCCGCCGACAAAAGGCGGCCTGGCTGTGGCTCAGGATGGGTAGCAGAACCCGTTCAGGTTTCACGGGTTCGCAGGAATAAGGAAGCGGAAGAGGCCGCTCCCGAGCATCAAATCGGGTGCAGGACCCGGTCTTTGCGCAATTGTTTGAAGAGCAAGATGGTGCCCGGCGGTTGCGATTCTTCCGCGGCTTCAATCCAGGCCTGAATGCCCAGGGCTTTGGCCGTCCGGGGTTCGTACCCCAGTTTCTTCCACACGTGCAACGCGCGCTTGTATAAGTCCGGCCCTACGAAAAGGAGGATGGCCTCGCTTTGCAATTCACGCGCGTTCTCTTCGATGTAACGGATAAGGTGCTCCAGCCCGGTATCCACCGGGGCCTCTTCCACCAAATACAACTCCGGCACGCGTGCCACCAGGTTTTCCACCTGCCAGCCGGCCAGGCCCACGATGCGGCCATCGGCCATGAGGAGGACGTAGGCCCGGTCGCCGAAACGGGCGATGATGTCGGTGCGGCTGGGTCTTTCCTTGCCGTTGGTCACCTGGGCGATAAAGTCGCTGATAGACCGTGCATGCTTGGGCGTGGCTCGCTGTACTTTCAGGGCTTCGGCCGGCAGGGTTTCGGGTTTGGCCGTCGGGGCAGCGGGCTGGACCTCGGGTTTGGGCTTGGGCTTGGCCGGTTCGACGCGCGTTGGTTCCCGGAAACGGGCGGGAATGCGTTTCCAGGCTTCCAGCACCTGCTTCCAGGTGGTCTCAAAGTCCTTGTCGTTGTGGATGACCACGTCGGCCTGGGCCACTTTGTCCGCCTGGGGCGGTTGGGCCAGGATGCGCTGATATGCTTCGCTTTCCCGCAGGCCCCGTTTGTGGATGAGCCGTTGCAGTTGCAATTCGGCCGGCGCGTCCACCACCCAGATGGCGTCGCACCATTGGCGCAGGTCGGTTTCCAGCAGTTTGATGGCTTCGATGACCACCACTTTGCGCTTGCTTCGTCGGACCAAATAGTCAATGGCCTGCAACACCAGGGGATGTACGATGGCTTCCAACTGGCGCATAGCATCGGGGTCGGAGAAGACCAGGCGGGCCAGTTTCATCCGGTCGATTTCCCCATCGGGCTTGAGAATCCATTTCCCAAAGGTCTCGACGACCGGTTTGTACCCCGGCGCACCTTTGGCAATGGCCCGGTGAGCCAGTTGATCCGCGTCGATGCCGTAGGCCCCCAGGTGTTCCAGCATTTTGCGCACCACGCTTTTGCCTACCGCGATGTTTCCCGTCAGGCCAATGACGTATTTGTCGGGCCAGCGAGCAGACATGGGGAATCTCCTCCTTGTGCAACGCTGCTTCGTGTGCGGGTGATGTCTACATTGTACTTCAGAGTGGCTCGAAAACCGGGCCTATTCCAGATTTTGCGCGACCTTTACGGTTGTTCCACTGCGACGAAATTGACCAACACCGCGTTGCGTTCGCAATCGGCATAGGTGTCGAAGGGAACTTTGGGGGAAAGAGGCCGTCCGTTCTCCAAATCGAACAGTTGAATGGTGAAACTCTGGGTGGCGTTGAAGGGTTCGTCGGTGATTTGGATGATGTAACCCGAGGCCAGGCCTTCCACGACGCCAATATCCGACGCGGTGCCGGCATAACCGATGAGACGTATGGCGTCGCCGTTGGGTTTGGTGCCTTCCACCAGCAGGAAGAAGGGATGGGGCACGGGTTTGCCGGTGGGGTCCAGCACCTGACCGACCACGCCCATCCAGTTGCAGGGCAGGTCGAAGTTCTGGGCCGAGACGTTCACCGGGGTGCCCGGCTGGGGCTGATACGGATACGCCGCGGGCGTGGAGGTCGCGGGGATGGGGGTAAAGG
>JALWJZ010000110.1 GCA_026996855.1 Anaerolineales bacterium | reverse complement strand
GCGACAACGGGCCGAAGAAGAGGCCCGAAAAGCCCCCATTAAGATGCTCTTCCCCCTCACCTTCCTCATCATGCCCGCCCTGTTCATCGTACTCCTGGGTCCCTCGATTTTCATCTTGATGAAATCAGGCGTCCTGGGGGGCCTGGGCGGATGAAGCCCCTGACCGCTTCCTTTCCCCACCTGCTACGGAACATAGGGGACACCTTGTGGGATGCCCTGTTTCCACCCCGCTGCATCGGATGCGGCCGGGGCGGTTACACCTTTTGCCCGGAATGCTGGCCCCGTGTGGAAACCCTGCCGGAAAACGTATGCCCCCGATGCGCCCATCCCCTTCCCCCACATGCCACCACCTGCCCGCATTGCACATCGGGGTGGTGGCTGGCACAGGCTCGCGCGGTCAGGCCCTACACCGGTCTGTGGCGCAAGGCCATCCACGCCTTGAAGTACCGCCGCAACAAGACCCTGGCCCGCCTCTTCGAGGCCGAAGCCGCCGAAACCATGCAAAGGGTGCGCTGGCCCGTCTCCTGTCTGGTTCCCATCCCCCTGCATCCCCAGCGGCTGCGCGAACGAGGGTACAATCAAGTGCACCTCTGGGCCGCGGGCCTGGCCCGACGGCTGCGGATGCCCTACCGGCCCCAGGGGCTGGAGCGGGTACGGCCGACGCCCAGCCAGGTCCACCTGAGCCGCGAGGAGCGCTGGGCCAACGTGCAGGGTGCCTTTCAGGCTCGACCCCAGGCGGTATGGGGGTGCCGGGTTCTGTTGGTGGACGACGTGCTCACCACGGGCGCAACCCTCAACGAGGCCGCCCGAACCTTGCTCCAGGCCGGAGCCGTGGCCGTGTACGGCCTGGTTCTGGCCCGCGCGGTGTTCGTATCGGAAAGCGAAGCCGATACGAGCGGGCATCAGCGCCCGGCCCAGGCGATTGGATAACATTGCACGTTGAACCACTCACAATGTGCGGCGCCTTTCCGTATGCCAGGTGGCGCAGCCCCCTGATCGGATACACCCCTTGACTATCTCACGACCAAGGAGGAAAGCCCCATGAGCCTTCAAACCTGGGAAACCCGCTTAGGCGGTACCGTGCGCATACACAACGGTGAGGTCACTTTGTTGGACCCGGAAGGCGTGCGGGAACACATGCCCACCCTGGCCCGCACCGCGGCCCTGGGAAGCCCGCGGGAAAAGGCCGAATCCCAGTTTTTGATTCGGAGCATTGCGCAGCAGTACGGCGCGATTCCGGCGTCCATTCATCCCCTCTACCGCGCCCGGGGACGGGGCGACATTCCACCCACCTTTACCGTGCCGGCCATGAACTTGCGGGCCTTACCCTTCCTGGCTGCGCGGCAGGTCTTTCAGGTGGCTATGGAAAGCAACGCCGCGGCCATCATTTTCGAAATTGCCCGCTCCGAAATGCGCTACACGCAGCAGCGCCCGGGAGAATACGCGGCCCAAATCCTGGCCGCCGCCGTGGCCGAGGGTTACCGGGGTCCCGTCTTCCTCCAGGGCGACCACTTCCAGGTGGCGGCCAAGGTCTACCAACAGGACCCCAACAAAGAGTTGACGGCCCTGCAGAATCTCATCGTGGAAGCCCTGGCCGCGGGCTTCTTCCAAATCGACATCGATGCTTCCACCCTGGTGGATTTGGACCGCAAGACCATCCAGGAGCAGCAGCGGGACAACGTGGAGGTCACGGCCCGACTTTCCGCCTTCGTCCGCCAACACCAACCCGAAGGCATCACCGTGGCCCTGGGCGGCGAAATCGGCGAAGTGGGCGGCTACAACACCACCGTGGAAGAACTCCGGGTTTTCATGGACGGCTACCTGGAAGCCTTTGGTCGCCTGATGCCCCAGGCCGAAGGCATCTGTAAAATCAGCGTACAGACGGGCACCGCGCACGGCGGCGTGGTGCTCCCCGACGGCACCCTGGCCCAGGTTCAGGTGGACTTCGAGCGCCTGCGGGAATTGAGCCGCGTAGCCCGGGAGGAATACGGCCTGGCCGGCGCGGTCCAGCACGGTGCTTCCACCCTGCCCCTGGACCTGTTCGACAAATTCCCCCAACACGAAGCCTGCGAAATCCACCTGGCCACCCAATTCATGAACGTACTTTTCGACCACCTGCCCGGCGAACTACGGGAAGAAATGTATGCCTATCTGGAGCGGCACCACGCCCACGAACGCAAACCCGAGTGGACCGACGCGCAGTTCTACTACAAACTGCGGAAAAAAGCCCTGGGGCCCTTCAAAGCCGCGTTGTGGAACCTGCCTGAGAGCGTCCTTCAAGAAGTGGCCTTCGTGTGGAAGCACCACTTCCGCCTGCTGTTTTCCCGGTTGAACATCGCCGACACCCGCGACGTGGTCAATCGTTACGTCACCGCACAACCCGTACCCGCGGACCCGGACTTTTACCTGCAAGCCGAAGGGGCTCAAGCCGATACCCTGGGCGACGAAACGCTGGCCGACTGAGGAAAGGGGATGGACATGGCCACAAAACATCCGCGGAGGAACACCATGACCGGCCAGGACCCGCAAGGCGTGCGCAGCCAGGATTACACCGTGGTCCCGCGCACCTTGATTTTCCCCGTCGCCGGGGAACGCATCCTGCTGCTCAAAGGCGCGGCCCACAAACGCCTCTGGGCCGGCAAGTACAACGGCTTCGGCGGGCACGTGCTTCCGGGCGAGGACGCGGCCACCGCGGCCCGCCGGGAATTTCGGGAAGAAACCGGCCTGGAACTGGATGACCTGTGGCTGTGCGGCACCGTGCTCATCCATACGGGGAAGAACCCCGGAGTGCTCCTCTTCGTCTTCCGGGGGCATCTTCCGCCCCAGGCCCGGCCCCGGCCCTCTCGGGAGGGCGAACCTCAATGGGTGCCCATCGAAAAAGTTCGCATGTATCCCCTGGTGGAAGACCTGCACATCCTCCTCCCTCGCGTGCTCACCTGGGAACCGGGCATGCCCGTCTTCCACGCGCTGTATACTTACGATGCGTCCGGCCGTTTGCACATCACCTTTGGGGAATGATTCCCCGCGTCAGGAGGCCCCCTATGTTGCGATGCATGTACTGCCACCGGCCCATCACCTTTCCCAAAGAGGTGTTGAAGGCCGTATGGGAACAGGTCAAGGACACGGAGCAAAGCCACATCGATGTGGAATGCCCTCGCTGCGGGCGGGTGAACAAAGTCGCCCCCCACGTGTTCCGCAAACTCCTCCCGCGGGATATCCGCCGCGAAGAGGAAGAGAAATGAAAAAGCGTCGGGCGTTTGGCCCGACGCTTTTTCGACCAATGACAGCCGCGGAAACCGACGCATCAGAAGAGGACCAGGCTCAACTCCCGCCGATACTGCTTGGTCAGGGGGTGGTTCTGGCCCAGGATTTCGAAAAGCGCGACCATGATTTTGCGGGGCATGTCGTTCTTGTAACGCTTCTCCCGCCGCATGATTTCCAGCAACCCGTCCATGGCGGCTTCCACGTTGCCCCGCCGAATCAGGTCCAGCGCCCGGACGTACATGGCCTCCAGGGGGTCGTCCGGGTTTTCACCCTGGGGATGCTCCTCCAGCCACACCAGGGCCTCCGCCAACGGCAGCAGGTTCTGCGCGGCGGAGAATTCGCGGCTGGCGGGGAAATCCCGCAGCAATTCCAACGCTTCACGGGCCTTGCCCTGCATGAGCAAGGCCTTGGCCAGGCCCAGACGGGCTGGCGTCAAATCCGGCCGTTGTAAAAGAATCTCCCGAAACACGGCTTCTGCTCCTTCCCAATCGAACGCACTCAACAGGCTCGTACCCTTCTCCAAGGCCAGGTCCGTTTGCGTCGGCGCCAGTTTCCGCAAGAAATCCCGCAAGCGGTCCTCGGGCACGACGCCCACGAACTCGTCCACCACCCGGCCCTGGGAAAAAGCCTTGACCGTGGGGATCCCCCGGACACCGAAGCGCATGGCCAAATTGGGGTTCTCGTCCACGTTCACCTTGGCCAGACGCCAGGCGCCCGCGGCTTCCCGGGCCAGGTGCTCCAGAATCGGCCCCAAAATGCGGCACGGACCGCACCAAGGGGCCCAAAAATCCACCACCACCGGCGTATGATGCGAATACGCCACCACCTCCTGGTCGAAATTCGTTTCGTTGACTTCAATGATGTCCGCCATCCCGCTCATCCCTCCACCTCATGGCGTTCAAGTATGCGTCCAGTGTATCAAAAATGAAAAGCCACGTGAAGAGGTGAACCCCGGCTGCAGGGGTGGCACAGCCCCGAGGTGCGGACATCCCCATTATAGTCTCAAAAAGGACTATGCGCAGTCCACCAAACACAATTCTTATGAATTTCTTACGCCCCCTCGTTGACCGAGGCCAGTTTTCCCCACGCGTTTCCAAGAAACTCTGGTAGGATAACTTAGGAGACCCCAGCCATCCCAGTTTTCTCAGGAGGATATGAGCATGGCAGCGAAAGTCGGCATCAACGGTTTCGGTCGCATTGGCCGCCAGGTATTGAAGGCCATCTTGGAATATCACCCGGACCAGTTGGAAGTGGTGGCCATCAACGACCTGTATCCTGCAGAAACCAACGCGCATTTGTTCAAATACGACTCCAACTACGGCAAGTTCCCCGGAACCGTTGAAGTGGTGGACGGCGACCTGGTGGTGAACGGTCATCGCATCAAAGTGTTTGCCGAACGGGACCCGCGCAACCTTCCCTGGAAGGACCTGGGGGTAGACATCGTCATCGAAGCCACCGGCGTCTTTCGCGACGCGGACGCCGACCCCGGCGCACGCTCCCACATCACCCACGGTGGGGCCAAGAAAGTCATCATCACCGCGCCAGCCAAGAACGAAGACCTGACGGTGGTGCTGGGTGTCAACTTTCACATGTACGACCCAGCCAAACACCATGTGGTGTCCAACGCTTCCTGCACCACCAACTGTCTGGCCCCGGTGGCCAAGGTCATCCACGAGCACTTCGGCATCGTGCGGGGGCTGATGACCACGGTGCACGCTTATACCAACGACCAGCGCATCCTGGACCTGGCTCACAGGGACCTGCGCCGGGCGCGGGCCGCGGCCATCAACATGATTCCCACCACCACAGGCGCGGCCAAGGCCCTGGGCAAGGTACTGCCCGAACTCCAGGGCAAGTTCGACGGCATGGCCATTCGCGTGCCCACTTCCACCGTGTCCATCGTGGATTTCGTGGCCGAGGTGGAGAAGGAAGTTTCCGTGGAAAGCGTGAACGCCGCGCTCAAGGCCGCAGCCGAAGGGGAACTCAAAGGCATTTTGGGTTATTCGGAAGAGCCGCTGGTTTCGGTGGATTACAAGGGCGACCCCCGCTCCTCCATCGTGGACGCTCTGTCAACCAGGGTCATCGGTGGCCACCTGGTCAAAGTGCTTGCCTGGTACGACAACGAATGGGGGTACGCCTGCCGCACCGCGGATTTGGCGGCCTTGATGGCCAGGAATTTGTAAGGGAGCAGCAAAACCCCTGACGGGGTTTTGCTGGGTTCGACCCCCGGCAGCCACCTGGTCAAAGTGCTTGCCTGGTACGGCAACGCACGGGGGTACGCCTGCCGCACCGCGGATTTGGCGGCCTTGATGGCCAGGAAGGGGCGGCTTGACCGCCCCTTCCTTTTTTCAGTCTCCTTCCAGCGCCTGGCGCAGGGCCTGAGGCGAAGCGACCGGCTCGCGACACACGAAGCCCTGGCACACATAGGCCGTGGGCTTTCCCCCCACCAGAGGGCGCTCCCGAACCAGGAGCGGCGCCCCTTCTTCCGGCGGATACCCGCTCACGGCCCACAAGGTCCGGGGCCGCCAGGCCTCCCCCAACACCGCCAGCAGCGCCTGGGTGGCTTCATCCTCCAGGTTCCCCAACACCGCCACCTCTCGCCTGGGGCCAACGGCCAGGTCCAGAGCGCACAACCACTGCCCGTAGCCCAAGGGAGCGTAGGTGTACACCGGCGCCATCACCTGCAACAGGTCTTCCGCTTCCCGGAGATAATGTGGCTCGGCGGTGCAGGCGTGCAGATGCAGCCACAAGGTGACGGCCAGCGCGTTCCCCGACGGGGTGGCGTGGTCTTCCAGGGTTTTGGGCCGGGTTATGGGGGCATCGTGCCCTCGCGGCGTGTCGAACCAACCGCCCGTGTCGTCTCGGAAGCGCTCTTGCAAGATGCGGGCCTGGGCCACAGCCTCCTGAAACCAACGCGGGTCGGGGTCGGCACGGTACAAAGCCAACAGGACCAGGCCCCACGCGGCATGGTCTTCCAAATAGGCCGGGGTGGGCGTCACCCGGCCCCGATGCCAACCCCGATGCCATGCTTCCCCCACCCGCAAATTGCGCAACAAAAAGGTCGCGGCTTCGCGCGCGGCCCGCACCCAATCGGCGCGCTTCAGGTAAAAGCCCGCCTCGGCCAGGGCCCATATCGCCAGAGCGTTCCAGCCCAGCAAAATCTTGTCGTCGGTGGCAGGGCGGGGCCGGGCCTCTCGGACCTGGAACAGGCGTTCCCGAGACCGAGCCAGACGCGCCCGCACCTCCCCTTCCGTGAGACCGAAACGGGCGGCCAATTCCCGATCCGCGTACATACGCCGCAGCACGTAGCGGCCATCCTCCATTTGAGGCGGCCCGGTCAACCCGTAAGCCAGCAAGAACAGGTCCCCCTCTTCTGGAGAAAGCAAGCGGGCCACCTCCTCGGGCGTCCAGGTGTAAAAGGCCCCTTCCCGACCCTCGGAATCCGCGTCCAGGCTGCTGTAAAAAGCCCCCTCCGGGTGGCGCATCTCCCGTAAGAGAAAACCGATCGTGGCCTCGGTCACCCGACGCAGGGCCTCGGCCCCGGTGAGCAAATACCCGTACAGGTACACCCGGGCCAACAAGGCGTTGTCGTACAGCATCTTTTCGAAATGGGGCACCCACCAGGCCATGTCCACGCTGTAGCGGTGAAAACCCCCGCCCAGCACGTCGTACATGCCGCCCTGGGCCATAGCGGCCAGGGTATGCACGGCCATGTCCCGGGCTTGTTGGTGGCCCCGGGAAGCCTGACGGAGCAAGAATTCCAGCGCCATAGCCTGGGGAAACTTGGGCGCACGTCCCCAACCGCCGTGGCGGGCGTCGAAATCCCGGGCCAGGGCCTGCACCGCCTCTTCCAAAAGGGCGGGGGTCAGATTTCGCCTGGCCTGACTTTGCAAAGGCACCCGCAACCGAGCCTTCAAGTGTTCCCGCAAACGGGAGGCCGAGGTACGCACACCCTCTTCGTCCTCCTGCCAGGCCCGAAGGACCGCCTCCAGTACCTGACGAAACGACGGCAGCCCGTGTCGTGGCTCGGGAGGGAAATACGTGCCGCCGTAAAAAGGCTCCCCTTCCGGCGTGAGGAACACACTCAAAGGCCATCCCCCTTGGCCCGTCATGGCGATGACGGCCTGCATGTACACGTGGTCCACGTCGGGGTGCTCTTCCCGGTCCACCTTGATGGGCACGAAATGCTCGTTGAGCAAGCGGGCAATCTCCGGGTCCTCGAAGGATTCATGGGCCATGACGTGGCACCAATGGCAGGCCGCGTAACCGATGCTGAGGAAAATGGGCTTGTTCTCGCGGCGGGCCTTCTCCAGGGCCTCCGGCCCCCAGGGGTACCAGTCCACAGGCTGGTGGGCATGTTGAAGCAAGTAGGGCGAGGTGCTGTCGAGCAAACGATTGGGCATGGCGGTCCTTCCTTTGGGAATGAACATGGCACTTTTTGAAGTTTTTCGTGCCATCATTCTACCAAAAGGCCAGACGAAAGCGGGTGGCTCCTGGGTATCGAACGTCCCAAGGCCTCGACGCCCAAAACATTCTGGATTTTCGCGGTATACTTTGGAAAGAACAACCGGGCCGATGAACGGATGGCCCGGCATGGTTGGTACGTTCATGAAAATACCGGTCCCTTGTGGTTGTCACGAAAAGATGTCCGCCCCCATGATGCACACCCGTAAAGGAACGTCTCCTCGAAGTTTGCCACGCGCCGCCCGAAGGTTCCTGCTTGCTTGGTTGGCTTTCTGGCTGCTGGGTCTGGCCGCGTGTCAGCAAGCGGCTGCACCGTCGCCGGCAACGGCAACGACCGCACCTGCGCCCTCGGCAACTTTTTCACCGCGCCCACCTATCGCGACGCCTTCCCCCACGCCCGTACCCCTGGCCGCGCGCGTCGATAGTCAGGCCATCACCATGGACGAATGGGAGGCCGAAATTCACCGCCTGGAAAAGGCCCTCACCCAGGAAGGCAAAACCTGGCCGGAAAAACGCATTCGAGAAGCCGCGTTGCATCATCTCATCGTGGAAACCCTGCTGGCCCAGGCCGCGGCTCGCGAGGGCCATTCTCCCACGCCGGAGGAAGTGCAAGAGCGTCTGGACCAACTGGCTGAAGAAGCAGGCGGCACCGAAGCCCTGACCCAACGGGTGACCCGCTGGGGATACCCGGATCTGGACGCCTTTCGCCAAGCCCTGGCACGGGCCATGGCCGCGACCTGGATGCGGGACCACCTGCTGGAGCAAAATCTGCCCGCGAAAACCGAGCACGTGGAAGTGCGCCAAATTCTGCTGTATAGTGCGGAAGAAGCGCAACAAGCCCTGGCCCTGCTCCAGCAGGGCACGGAATTCGAAACCCTGGCCCGTTCCTACGACCCCGTCACCGGGGGCTATTTGGGGTGGATGCCCCGCCGGGTATGGCCCACCCAGGAAATGGAAGAAGCCGTGTTCGCCCTGGAACCCGGCGCGTACAGCCCGGTACTGACCTCGCCCCTGGGTTACCACATCGTGTACGTCATCGCCCGGGAAGAGCGGGACCTGGCCCCCTGGTCCCGGCGCATTTGGTCCCGGCAGGTGCTGGAAGATTGGCTTCGCCGGGCCTGGGAGCAGGGCCGTGTGGAAATCCTCGTCCCCGGAATCGAGGTGCATCCTGCCCTGCAACCATAACGAGGGTTCAAAACCCCTTGGACGAAGCCAGGCCGTGGCTCCATCCAATGCATGCTCAGGAGGCAGCCATGACTCGAAGACGTCGCCGTGATGGAACTTCCCCTCTGCTGATGTTGCTCACCCTTTTCTTTTTCCTCGGCTCGGGCTGTATGGTGTGCTGGGCCGGTGTGGTTTTCATGGACCCCTACGGGCCGTACAATCCCTTCCCCCCGCCCACTCTGCCGCCCACGGTCACGCCGCTGTTCACACCCACGCTGCCGCTGGCCACGTTACCCC
>JALWJZ010000109.1 GCA_026996855.1 Anaerolineales bacterium | reverse complement strand
GTATATCCATGGGACCGGGGAACGAATTATGCGGTGGGGTTGGGGAGGCGGGTGGCGCGGTATATTTTGTCCCAGAAATGGGGGCGACCGGAGAGGCAGGCCACTTCGGAAAAAGGGAAAGGCGCTGACGCACCTTTCCCTTTTCAACAACCGTGGGACCGGGGAACGAACTACGCGGTGGAGTTGGGGAGGCGGGTGGTACGGGAGGTGCTTGCGGATTTCTGAGGGCGCGGGGATTTTAGCGAAAATAGAGAGAGAAAGAGAATATTGCGAGCGGCTTCGCCGCTTGCAATATTCTCTCTTCTTGATTCTCCGTGGCTCGGCCTTTCGCCGCCCCTCTTTTTTCCCTACCAACGACATGGCAGAGACGGCACACATAACACGGTCAAGACTACACGCAATATGGTGACGCCGACACGTCACAACGGGACCACATCCCGCAAATACGCAAATCCGCCCATTCGCAAATTCGCCTTATCGCTTTCCCGCCTTCCCAAAGCGGCGCCGAGGCGCCGCACTCCAAAAAATTCGCTCATTCGCTCATTCGCCCATTCGCATATTCGCAAATTCGCCTTATCGCCTTCCCGCCTCACCGCTTTACCGCCTCATAAAGCCATTCCAGCGCGGCCTGGGCCGCGGCCTCCTTGTTTTCCCAGCGGTTGCCGGTGAAATGGAAGACCCGCGCCTCCACCGCGCCTCGTAGGTAAAGGGCAATCCAGGTGGTGCCCACGGGCTTTTGGGGCGTGCCCCCGCCGGGCCCGGCGATGCCGCTAATGGCCAAGGCCACGTCCGCGGCCAGGAGCCGGGCCACGCCCCGGGCCATGGCCTCCACCGTGGGCCGGCTCACCGCGCCGTGGGTCATCAGCACCTCTTCGGGCACGCCCAGCAGGTCGCGCTTCAACTGGTTGGCGTAAGCAATCACGCCCCCGCGGAAATAGGCCGACGAGCCGGGCACGTTGGTAATGCGGTGGCCCAGCAGCCCACCGGTGCAGGACTCGGCCACGGCCAGCCACCACCCGCGCGCGGTCAACAATGGCCCAATGCGTTGTTCCGGCAAAGAGGGCTCCATGACCTTCCCTCCCCTTTCCCCTTATTCGCAAATCCGCACATCCGCAAATTCGCAGATTCGCAGATTCGCAGATTCGCACATCCGCCCATTCGCACATCCGCCCATTCCCCTCTCACATCACGCCCAGCAGGCGCAAGACGAACACGATAAGGGCCAGGACGAACAAGGTGCTGCACCCCACGAAGAACACCTTCACCGTAAGCCGCAACAAAAAGCGCAACACCACCCAGGCCCCCACCAGAGCCAGGAAAAGGAGCACCCAGCCCCAATCGGCCGATGTCCACAAAGCATCCATCGCAAACCTCCTCCCGGATGCAAACGAAAACCTTCTTCAAAAAACATTGTACTACCAACTCTCCCACAATGTGGGATGAAAGAAAGAGATAATGTGCGCAGCGGCTTCGCCGCTGCGCACATTATCTTCTTATTTCCCACGTTCCCGGGAATTACGAATGCCTCCTTTCTTTTCCAACAACAAAACGGCACCGGGGTGCCCCACCCCGCAAGTCGGGTGCGTTACCTCGATGCCGCTTTCCCGCCTTACCGCCTTACCGCTTTCCCGCAAATCCGCTTATTCGCTCATTCGCTCATCCGCTCATTCACTCATCCGCCCATTCGCCCATTCCCCTACGACAAATCGCCCGTCAGAATGGCTCGTTTCACCTCGGCGATGGCCTTGGTAATTTGGATTTCTCGCGGGCAGGCCTCGGTGCAGTTGAAGGAAGTACGGCAGCGCCACACGCCTTCTTCCTGGGCCAAAATGGCCAGGCGTTCTTCCGCGGCCTGGTCCCGGCTATCGAAGATGAAGCGGTGGGCATTGACGATGGCCGCCGGGCCGAAGTAAGAGCCATCGGCCCAGAAGACAGGGCAGGAGGTGGTGCAGGCCGCGCACAGAATGCACTTGGTGGTGTCGTCGAAACGTGCCCGCTCCTCGGGCGTTTGCAAGCGCTCCTTCTCCGGAGGCGGGTCGTTGTTGATGAACCAGGGCATGACCTTACGATAGGCCTGGAAGAAGGGTTCCATGTCCACGATCAGGTCCTTGAGCACGGGCAGGCCCAGAATCGGCTCCACCACGATGGTATCGCCCAGGTCCTTCACCAGGGTTTTGCAGGCCAGCCGGTTCCGGCCGTTGATGCGCATGGCGTCGGAACCACAAATGCCATGGGCGCAGGAACGACGGTAACTCAGGCTCCCGTCGTGGTAACCCTTGACCATTTCCAGCAGGTCCAACACCCGGTCGTTGGGGTCCACGTCCAGGTGAAAGACGTCGTAACGGGGCTGCCCCCCATTCTCCGGGTTATAGCGAAAGACTTTCAAGGTCACTTTCATGGTTTGCCTCCTGCCGTCTGCTGTCGGCTACCGGCCGTGGGCCATCAATACACCCGTTCCTTGGGTTGCCACTTGGTGATGACCACCGGCTTGTAGGCAAAACGATGTTTGCCGTCTTCCAACCAGATGAAAGTGTGCTTGAGCCAATTCTGGTCGTCCCGCTTGGGATGGTCTTCCCGCCAATGGGCACCCCGGCTTTCCGTCCGGTTCAAAGCCGAAAGCGCGGTGACGTAGGCCAGGTCCAGCATGTTCCCCAGTTCCCACGCTTCCATCAGTTCCAGATTGAACCGTTTGCTCTTGTCCGTGATGGAGACCCGCTTGTAGCGCTCTTTGAGTTCTTGCAATTTCTCCAGGGCCTGGGTCAAGCCCTCTTCCGTGCGGAACACGCTCACGTGCTCGGTCATCACTTCCTTCATCTCGCTCACGATGTCGGCCACCTTCTCCCCACCGGTACCGTGAAGCAGGCGTTCCAGTTGTTCCCGGGTCCGGTCCGTGGCATCCGCCGGCAAAGGCGGCAAATCCGCGTGCGTCACGTAGGCCGCGGCTTCCTGTCCGGCCACCTTGCCGAAGACCACGATGTCCAGCAAGGAGTTGGTACCCAGACGGTTAGCCCCGTGCACGGAAACGCAGGCCACCTCACCGGCCGCGTACAACCCTGGCACCACCGTGTTCTGCTCGTCGCGAATCACCTCGGCCTTGAGGGTGGTAGGAATACCACCCATGGCATAGTGGGCCGTAGGCTGCACGGGGATGGGTTCTTCCATGGGATCGATACCCAGGTAGGTCTTGCAAAAGTCGATGATGTCGGGCAATTTGGCCAGCAATTCCTCTTTGGTGACCTCATAAGGCGAACCGTCGGGGCGAGTACGGCCGTCTATGCGGGCGTACTTGTTCACCGTCTCGGGGCGTACATCCAGGTACACGTACTTGCCGCCGCCGATGCCCCGTCCTTCCCGCACTTCAATGTAGATGGCCCGGCTGACCACGTCGCGAGAGGCCAAATCCTTCACCGTGGGCGCGTACTTCTCCATGAAGCGCTCGCCCAAATCGTTGATGAGCACACCACCTTCGCCCCGCACGCCCTCGGTGATGAGAATACCCAGTTTGAAAATGCCCGTAGGGTGGAACTGGAAGAATTCCATGTCCTCTAAAGGCAAACCGCGGCGCAACAGGACGGCTGGCAGGTCACCCGTCAGGGTCTTGGCGTTGGAAGTCACCTCCCACAACTGGCCCCAACCGCCCGTGGCGATGATGGCCGCTTTGGTACGAAAGACATGCAAGTCGCCCGTGGCCAGTTCATAGGCCACCACACCGGCCACCCGGCCCTCGTGGAAGAGAATATCCGTTACGTAGAATTCGTTGTAGAAGTGGGTACCCTGTCGCAGGTTCTGCTGATACAGGGTTTGCAAAATCATGTGGCCGGTACGGTCCGCGGCGTGGCAGGCCCGGCGCACGGGTTTGCCCGTTTTGTTGTTGGTATGGCCGCCGAAAGGCCGCTGGGCAATCTTACCGTCCGGGGTGCGGTCGAAGGGCACACCCATGTGCTCCAGTTCGTACACGATTTCCGGCGCCTGATAGCACATGAACTCGATGGCGTCCTGGTCCCCCAGGTAATCACTCCCCTTGGCCGTGTCGAACGCGTGCCATTCGGGATGGTCCTCTTCCAGGTTGCCCAACGCGGCGCCAATACCGCCTTGAGCCGCGCCGGTGTGGGAGCGAGTGGGATACAATTTACTCACCACCGCGGTCTTGGCCGATTTGGAAGCATACAACGCGGCCATAAGCCCGGCCCCACCCCCACCAATCACCACCACGTCATAAGTATGCGTGTGCACCTGCATGGTTTGCCTCCGTCAGCCATTGATTGAAAACGGCTACGTCAATTTCACGCCGCCGATGATGGCCACCGCGCCCATCAAGGAAACCACGGCCCAGACCACGAAAAGCACCCAGGTCATCGCGCGACGACCGGAAGGGGTGTGAATGAAATCCTGCAAAACCTGACGCAGCCCCACCATACCGTGGGTGAACGTGAGAAACAGCAAGGCAAAATCGAACACCCGCATCAGCGGGTTGGCCCATACCTGAGCCACGTATTCCAGGTCGATTCGATAGACCCCCACAAGCACGTCTTTGACGATGACATGGGGGAAAAGCACCAGCACCATCAGCAAGCCGGTGATGCGCAACCACAACCACCATCGGGCCTCGGAAGCGGCCACCGGTTTCACCCTTCGCACACGAGGCTCGCCCATGTCTCATCCTCCGGAATAGTACTCAATGGCGTGCTTGGCCATGGTGAACGCGGCCGGAAGCCAGAGCAACACACTAATGACCAGCACCCAATACACGGACTTGATGGCAAATTCCCGTTCCCACCATTCGGGCTTCCACAGGTCGAAAATGATGATGCGCAGCCCGTTGAGGCCGTGATAGAACACCGCCCATACCAAGAAGATTTCACCAATCATGAAAGGCAGCGAACGGTAAAGTTGGATGGCGTGTTCGTAAAGTTCCGGGACGAAATACACGAAAGCCGTATCCACGATGTGGATGATGAGGAAAAACAGCACGCCCAGGCCGGTAAGCCGGTGGAGGAGAAACGCCACCTGGCCCACAGCCCGATAACGGACATAACCCTGCAATGCGGTTTTAGGGTCGGACATAAGACACCTCCAAGCACGTCTCTCGACGAACCATTGACCGCTATCCACGAACTACCGCTACCGACCGCCGACCACCTTCCGCCCTCAATCATCCATATGCTCGATGATGGCATCGCCGAATTCCGAGGTCTTGAGTAGCGTCGCGCCTTCCATCAGCCGGTGGAAGTCGTAGGTTACCGTCTTGGCCGCAATCGCGCCCGAAATGCCCTTGATGATGAGGTCCGCGGCCTCGTGCCAGCCCAGGTAGCGGAACATCATCTCGCCGGAGAGGATGACGGAGGAAGGGTTGACCTTGTCCAGCCCCGCGTACTTGGGCGCGGTGCCGTGGGTGGCCTCGAAGACCGCGTGGCCGGTGTCGTAGTTGATGTTGCCGCCGGGCGCGATGCCGATGCCGCCCACGTACGCGGCCAGCGCGTCGGAGAGGTAATCGCCGTTCAGGTTCATGGTGGCCAGGATGTCGAACTCCTTGGGCCGGGTCAGGGTTTGCTGGAAGCAAATGTCGGCAATCACGTCCTTGACCAGCAAGCGGCCTTCCTCTTCCAGCGCCCGGCGCATTTCTTCGTTGGCGGCTTCCACGCCCTTCTCTCGCTTGGTGCGTTCCCACATCATCCAGGTGTACACCTTGTCGCCGAACTCTTCCTCGGCCACCTCGTAGCCCCACTTGCGGAACGCGCCCTCGGTGTACTTCATGATGTTGCCCTTGTGCACCAGGGTCACGCTCTTGCGGCCGTTGGCCAGGCCCCACTTGATGGCCGCCCGCACCAGGCGCTTGCTCCCCTCTTCGGAAACCGGCTTGATGCCGATGCCCGAAGTCTCGGGGAAGCGCATCTTGGCGTACTCTTCAGGAAAGTTCTCCTTGAAGATGGTCATGAATTTCTTCCACTCGGGCGTGCCCACCTCGAACTCGATGCCCGCATAGATGTCTTCGGTGTTCTCCCGGAAGACCACCATGTTCACCCATTCAGGATGCTTGATGGGGGAAGGCACACCCGGGAACCAGCGCACAGGCCGCTGGCATACGTACAGATCCAGGGCCTTGCGGATGGCTACGTTCAACGAGCGGATGCCACCGCCCACCGGCGTGGTCAACGGGCCTTTGATGCCCACCAGGAACTCCTTGAAGGCCTGCAGCGTTTCTTCGGGGAGCCAGTCGCCGAATTTGTTGTACGCCTTCTCACCCGCGTACACTTCCATCCAGAAAATCTTGCGTTTTCCGCCGTAGGCCTTTTCCACTGCGGCATCGAAGACCCGCACCGCGGCCCGCCAAATGTCCGGCCCGGTGCCGTCGCCCTCGATGAAGGGGATGATGGGGTTGTCGGGCACGATGAGGGTATCGCCGCTTTTGCGAATTTTCTCACCGCCTTCGGGAACCTGAATGATGGTGTAACCCATGGGTAAAGCCTCCTCCATGAATGGCATTGCTCTGTTCGGTTCAATTGTACTCCGTTTTTTGCTTCCCCCGAAAAATCAACAGAACAGTATGATGAAAATCATCCTCGAGGTTGCTTTTTGTCAAGGCCGTACACCTTGTATACGGGCAGCACCACCAAAATGCCGGTGTAAGGCTGGCTCAAATCGCCCAGCACTTTATGGGTGGCCTGGGTCACCTTTTCCACCATGTCCTCATCGGGCACAACGGTGAAGAGGGTACGGTGGGAATATTCCTTAGCCGCGAAGAGGGAATCCAATGAGGGCATCAAACCCACATCGTCCCGTAAAGCACGACGACGATGCAAGCCCGTGCTCTCCAAGAGGGTAATACCCGGCGCGCCGGCCTCTCGCCAGGCGTCCATCACCGCGTCGCACAGGTCCATCTGATCCACCACCAGCAACACCATATAGGCTTCGGGTTTCCAGGTCATGGTCTTATCTCCTTAGGGAAAGGATGGTTTTCGTGAATATTGGTCGAGCCTCATCGTTCTTGGTCCACACGATCTGCATCGTTTTGCGAAGCGTCCCCTTCGGAAGGAGGTGCCTGCTCGCGAAAGCGGCCGGAATACAACATACGCAGCACCGGCGGCGTAATGAGGGTGGTGACCACCACCATGAGCACCACCCCGGCGAAGATAGCCTCGGGCAGCAGCCCCATGGAAATGCCCACGGAAGCCACGATCAGGCCCACCTCGCCGCGAGAAGTCATGCCCACGCCCAGGCGCAGCGCGTCCAGGGAGCGCAACCCGCCCAGACGAGCGCCCAAACCGCATCCGAGGGTCTTGGTTAGCACGGCCAGTACCAGCAGCACCAGGGCTTCCAAGCGGCCTTCCGAGGAGGTGAAAAGCACGCTCAGGTCCGTTTCCAGGCCGATGTTGATGAAGAACAAGGGCACGAAAAGGCCATAAGCCAGGGTGGAGACGCCGCGCTCGATGCGCACCCGATACGGTGTGCGGGCGAAGAGCAATCCGGCGAGAAACGCGCCGGTGATGGCCGCCACTTTCCCCCCTTCCTCCGCGGCCCAAGCATACAGCAACATGGTCACAATGGTAAAGGCCAGCAGGCTTTCGCTCACCGGAAGGCGGTTGGCCCAATGGGTCAGGCGACGCAAGAAGCGTTCCCCCAAGTACCAGGCCAGGGTGAAGAAAGCCGCCATGCGGGCCAGAATGAGCAACACCGAAGCCAGGCCAACGCCTTCGGCCCCGGAGGAGGTAAAGGCCACGAACACGGACAGCAACAGGATGACCAGCACGTCATCCACCACCGCGGCCCCCAACAGACCCAGGCCCACGGGCGTCCGCAGCACCTTGAGTTCCATCAGGGTTTGGGCGGAAATGCTCACGCTGGTGGCCCCCATGACCAGACCCAAAAAGGCGCTCTGGGTGGACGAGAGGCCAAAAAGGTAGTGAAACACCAGGTAAGCCGCGACAATAGGAACCAGCGACCCCAAGAGGCCGCTCCACACGGCCACCTTGCCCGCCCGACGCATGGCCTCCAATTCCACTTCCAACCCGGCCAGGAACATGAGGAAAAGAACCCCGAGAAAGGCCAGGTGCGCCACCACTTCCTTCAAATGAGGATGGTGGGCCAGGTACTCCCAATGCAGCACGTTCAACACGGAAGGCCCCAGCAGCACGCCCACCGTGAGTTCGCCGAACACCACCGGCTGGCCAAATCGGGCGCTCACATAACCGCCCAATTTGGCCGCGAAAAGAAACCCCGCCAGGGCTGCGATGAAAATCAGCAGTTCATGCTCCATAAGCCCACTCCTGAAGACGGCGATGGTCAAGGTACCTTCAGTGTTCAATGGTATACTGCATTTCCAGCAAGGAGGTCAAGGGATGGAAAGGTTACCAAAAGCCTGGAAAACGGTGCTGAAACTGGAACCGGGCTGGAAGGTGCAATTGCGCAAACCCCATCCCTGCGGCAACGATTGGTGGGTGGTGCTCCGCCTGGGCGCGGATTTGCGCTTGCAATGCACCAAGTGTGGCCGTCGCGTCCTGCTTCCACGGCGTAAAGTGGCCCAACGCCTGAAGCAGGCCGTACCGCCCACCAAAGAGGAGGAGGACGAGACGTGAGGCAGCGAGGGATGCCCACCGGGGTGCTTTCCCCTCCCTTGCCGAAAAGGAAGACGGCGACCAAAGGGGGAACGAACCAGCCCGGGTTCCGCACCGGCCGCTTTGCGGTGCTGCTATGGGTTTTCGCCCTGGTCATGCTGGCTTGCAATCTCCCATTGACACCTCTACCGCCGACGCCCACCCTCGGCTTTCCTTTGGCACCCGGGGGCAGCCCTTCGCCCACGTATCCCTACCCCGGGGAAACGCCCGCTCCCACGCCCACGGTCACCCCCACGCCCTGGGCCACTCTTTCCGGGACCCTCTTCGGCACACCTACGGCCACCTACCCCGCCGGGGAGCAAACGTGCGACCGGGCCGCGGCCGGTTACCCCAGCATCGACGTCACCATCCCCGACGGCACCGTCCTGCAACCCGGCGAGGCATTCGTCAAAGTATGGCGGCTGCGCAACGCGGGCACCTGCACCTGGACCCCGGACTACCGGGTGGTATGGGTGGACGGTCCCCGCCTGGGCGCGCCTTCGGAAATTCCCCTCAGCGCGGTGGTGCCACCCGGAGGCAGCATCGACATCTCCGTACCCATGACCGCGCCCTCGGAACCGGGCACATACACCAGTTACTGGATGCTGCGCAATACCCAGGGCCGCTTGTTCGGCCTGGAGCCTACAGGACGAGACCCCTTTTGGGTGAAAATCGTGGTGGCCACGCCCACCCTCACCCC
>JALWJZ010000108.1 GCA_026996855.1 Anaerolineales bacterium | reverse complement strand
CATTGCTTAAGCGATGTTCCCTGGATGATACAGAGGGCACGCTGATTGCCGCTCAACAAGCTGGCGAGGGAGGGCGCTCCATCCCCCGCAAATCCGTGGCTGAGTTCGGTTGGGTGGTGGGCATTCCTAACAAAGTGCGCACGGAGTCCTACTTCCATGTGCGCTACGCCTCCGAGCGGGGCGGCGACGAGGGCGTCAGCCAGCCCATCTTCCACCGGCCTGCGTCTTCGGGGGTGTACGCCGCGGTGGCGACCTTTGAAATCGCCCGCATCGGCTTCAACGACATCAGCCAGACCTACGCCATCGACGAGGCCGAGCGCCAGCGGCGGCACGAAACCTTCCTCAAGAGCGTGATGTACACCTACATCGAACCCAACGGCGCGATGCGGGGCACGCAGAACCCCCACATCCACGCGTTCGAGGGCGTGGTCGCGGTGAGTTACGGCGTGATGCCCGCGCCCACCATCAGCCCCCTGGCCGAGGATTACATCGCACAGATTCAGGGCGTGGCCCGCGCCTTGGACCCCGAAGGCGCGACCCTGGCCGTGCATCCCTTCGCCAACATGGCCGAGTTCGCGGAAATCATGCGAGAAATCATCGCGACCACGCGACCGTACCGATTGTTTGGGAGCGGTCAGTAGTGAGCCGACAGCCATCAGCCGACTGCTGACTGCTGACGGCCGACCGCCGACCACCTGGAGGTGCCCCATGCCCTGGCTCATCGCGACCTATCAGCCCGTGGGGCTATTCTCGCTGAAGCACGGCGAGGCTACCTCCACGGGCGGCAAAAGCCTGCTCATCCCTACACCCTTCGCCCTCCGCACCGCGCTGGTGGATGCCGCGCTGCGGGTGGAAGGTGTGGACCGGGCCGAAGAAATCGTCCGGCTGGTCAAAACGCTGGACCTGGCCCTGAAACCGCCCGCCTACGCCGCGGTCAGCGCCCTTTTCGTCAAAGTGCTCAAACCCGAACGGCCGGATTCGGCCAAGGCGGCTGAGCGCTTTTTCCAGAAGACCATCGCGTTCCGGGAATACGTGCACTGGTGGGGCGAACTGGGCCTGGCCCTGGGCGGAACCGACGCGGCGCTGGACCGGGTCCGCCCCTGGCTGGCCCACATCACCTACCTGGGCAAGCGAGGCGGCTTTGTGCAACTGGCCGGCCCGCCGGAACGGGTGGACACCCTGCCCGAGGGCTACTTGAAGTTGGAACCTCGAAAGCCGGAGGTGCGGTCTTTCCCCCTGGGCCTGGTCCAGCGGGTGGACGACTGGGGCCCGGCCATGACCTGGCCCGCGCTCAATGTGTTCAGCGACGTGCGCATCCGGCTGGGTCGGGAGCGCATCCGCTACGACCTCCCCACCCCTTACAACCTGCGCCAGGCCGGACGGGGCTTTGCCCTGTACGTACTGGAAGGCTGACCGCACGCGCCGGGCCGCCGGGCGACCGGTGGCCCGGCAAGTCGTGTTCTAACGGAGGAAACCCATGCACCTGACCCACCTTCTCACCCATCTCGGATGGAAAGTCGTCCATCGTGAAACCCGGCCGGGCCGGGATGCCCGGTATGCGACCCCACCAGCCTGGCTTCCGGAGCCGGTGCAAGGGGTATTGAAGGAACGCTTCCCCCAGGGCCTGTACCAGCACCAGGTTCACGCGCTGGAGGCCTTCCACCAGGGCCGGCACGTAGCCATGACCACGACTACCGCGTCGGGCAAGTCCCTGGTCTTTTACCTCGCGGCCCTGTCCATCCTCCACCGGGAGCC
Source organism: Anaerolineales bacterium (assembly GCA_026996855.1). Taxonomy (GTDB): domain Bacteria; phylum Chloroflexota; class Anaerolineae; order Anaerolineales; family DRMV01; genus S139-71. The sequence continues at coordinate 7,788 of JALWJZ010000108.1, read as the reverse complement.
TACGGCCCGCATCGCGGCCCTGTACCCCCTCAAGGCCCTGAGCCGGGAGCAGGAACAGCGCTGGCGCGCCTGGTTGAAAGATGTAGGCCTGCCTGCTGAATGGGTTCAACGCATTGATGGCGATGTCCGAAAACACCGGGAAGAGATATTGCGCCAGGCCCGCGTTATTTTGTTTACCCCCGACGTCATTCATGCCTGGCTTCTTCCCTCGGTGGATACCGAAACGGTGGTGGACTTTCTGCGCGGCTTGCGGCTGATTGTGGTGGACGAGGTGCATACGTACACCGGCGTGTTCGGCTCCAACGCGGCCTTTCTCTTCCGCCGCTGGCGGCATCTGATGCATCTCGCGGGCAACAAGGACGTGCAATGGATTGCCTCTTCTGCAACGCTACGTGATGCACAAGAACACCTGCACCGCCTTTTCGGCCTGGATTTCGCTCTGATCGACGAAAACCAGGACGGTTCTCCCCAGTACCCGCTGGAGATTTTGATGATCGAGCCTCCCGAGGGAGACCGTTTCACCGCGCTGGGCCGCTTGTTCCATACCCTGGCCACCCAGACCCATCACCGCTTCCTGGCCTTTGCGGACAGCCGCAAGCAGGTGGAATTCCTGGGCGCGCTGGTCCGTCGCTTTGAATCCCGGGAACCCGGGGAAGACCTTTCCACCGAGGGCGAGAGGGACCGCGTGCGAGAGGTGCTGGAAAAGGCGAAGATTCTCCCCTACCGGGCCGGCCTCGAATACGACGACCGGGAAGCCATCCAGGACCGCCTGAGCCAAGGGGACCTGCGAGGCGTCATCAGCACCAGCGCCCTGGAACTGGGCATGGACATCGGGCACCTGGACGTGGCCGTGCTCATCGGCGTGCCACCGACCATGACCAGTTTCCAGCAACGGATTGGCCGCGTCGGGCGCCAGGGTCCCGGCTATGTGTTGGTGGTCAACACCGGCGACCCTCAGGATAGCGTCCTTTTCCAGGACCCCCAAAAGGCCCTGCGCCGTCCCCTGGCCGAGAGCACCCTGTACCTGGAGAACCCTTATCTGCAGTACATCCACGCGATGTGTCTGGCCCGCCTGGAAGAGGGGGAGCACGACCGTTTGCTCCGGGGGCTGGGCCGGGAGGTGCCAGACGAGTCTTTTTCTTCACCGGTGGAATGGCCTGCAGGCTTCCTGCCGCTGTGCGAGGAAGAGCGCACTGGCCAGGTTTCCCGGGAATTGCGCAATTGGGCCGTCAGTGCCCAGAACCAGATGCCGCAGCATGTCTACCCCCTGCGGGATATCGAACCCCAATTCCAGGTGGAAGAACGGCGGGCCGGACATGTCTATCGCCGCGGGTCTTTGTCTTTCTATCAGGTGCTCAACGAGGCCTATCCGGGCGCGGTGTATTACTATGCTGGTGTGCCTTATCGGGTGGTGCGTGTCTCCCCGCGAAGCCGCCGTATTGAGGTACGAAACGAGAAATATTACCGAACCCATCCCCGTAAGTACCCATGGATGGTGCCCAGCCTGCGGCCTGAATCCATTCGTCGGGCCTATGCCTGGGGGCCGTTGGTGGTGCTGGAAACCGAGTTGATGATTCGTGAACGCATCAACGGTTACGACGAATTTCGCGGAAACCAAAAAATCGAGGCGCAATACCCCAACGCCTATTGGGACTTCCAGTACTTCGAGCGCAGTTATTTCAGCACCGGCATCGTGTTCACCCACCCGGCCCTCAATGAAAGCAAGATTTCGGACCTGGCCCAACGGCTTCTTGAGGCTTTTCTTCTGGTCATTCCTGTGGACCGGCAGGAAGTGAGTTTTGCTACCGGACGCATGCCCGTGGGTTACGAGCCGCATTTCCCCAAAGGCCAGCGTTTCATCGCCCTGTACGAGCGGATTTACGGTGGCCTGCACCTTACGGGCCGGCTGCTGGACGACTTTCCCAAGACCTTGCTGGAAGTGTTGGAAGCCACCCGGCGTTTCGACCCCTTGGCCGAGGTGCTGGGCGATGGGTGGTTCCGGCAATGGATCACGTTGATACGAACCCGCGAGCCCCAACGCCTGTCTCTGGACCCGATGCTGGACACGCCCGCCGAATCGGGCCAGCGGGTACGCATCATCATGCCCGGAAGCCGGGGGTACGTCGTACGGGAGGGTCAGCATTTAGACGTATTGATCTATGACGTATTCTATTCCCCTACAAAAGGTCTGACTTACAAGGGCGTACGTTGCGATGTCTACCTTCAGGAAGATCCGAAACAAGAAACCGAAATGTACTTTCCCCATGCAGATGTGCATCCCCTTCCAGGTGTAAGTTGCATGGGCTGGTATGACCCCGACACGGACGAGAAAATTCCCGACGAAGACCAGGATTGCATCGCCAATGACGATTGCTGGACCAATGATGGTACTAATTGGAAACATAACTGAATTCACTAACACCACAAAGGAGTAAGGAAACATGGCAAAGGTAGACGATTTACTGCAAAAGGCCAGCCGGGCCTACAAACGGGGGGACAAGCACACTGCGGCCCGGTTGTTACGAGAACTATTGGCCCACAATCCCCAACATGCAATAGCCTGGTACGGCTTAGCCATGTGCACTGATGATCCGGCCGAGCGACGGCTGTACTTGCAAAAGGCTTTAGAAATCGCCCCTAATTATGAGGCTGCTCGTCGTCAGTTGCAGCGACTGAAGACCCCCCATAGGGATTCAACCCGTACCATGGTGAGCGTTTGGTGGCGGGCTCTACCTTGGATTGTGTTTCTCCTGTTTATCATCACCTGTACGTTGTGCCTGGATACCGGTTATCGCACATACTGGAATTACAGTATCCAAATGCGCGCTACTTCCACTTATGAAGCTTGCGTAAACCAGTTCTATGATGAGATGCTACTGCTGCTCAGCCGTTTTTTCCGCCAACAGTCGATAGCGGAACGCACACCTCGTATTAACCTCGCCGAACAAATCGCTCGCCTCGAAGATATCCGCAGCGAAGCCTGGAACATGCCTACCAAGTGGTGCCGTCCCCGAATTCACGCCCGTTTGATGGATTATATGGACAAGAGCATCGCTGCCTATAGCGAATTTCTAGGCGAGAATGATGTAGAAAGTATGACGCTTCTCATAGAAAGCTGGAAAGCGTTGGCTGAACTGGATGATGAAGTCATTCGGGACGGAAAGCGAGGGGGGTTGGTTTCTCTTTTTCGGGCTAAAGGTTATTTCTATTGGGAGGGTCTGGACGATCCAAAATGGAAGGAGAAATTGCAAAAGCAATGATCTAAAGATACATATCTAAACCCAAAATCTGCATCCACCCCAAGACGCCGGTATTTGGAGATGCAGAGATGGAGGACAAGTTGTGGACGCGCTTGACACTCCACATCCACCTCCTCACCTTTGAAATCCAGACCACCACCCGCATGGTGCTGCCGCCTTTCAAAGGCTCCACCTTTCGGGGCGCATGGAAAAACGTGCTCACCCGGGCCTACTGTCCGGCCACACCGGAAGAACGGGCCCGGCCCGGTCACGCGGATACCTGCCCTGCGTGCTACCTCACCGAGCGCGAGACCGACCCCGAGGCCCGCAAGCCCTACGCGTTGCGCCCGCCCCTCACCCGGGAAACGGACTTCCCGCCCGGCGCCCGGCTCACCTTTGGCCTGACCCTCTTCGGCCCCGCGTGGCTGCTGCTGCCCTACATCCTCTCCGCGGTCAAGAGCATGGGGGAAGTCCAGGGCGTGGGCCGGCGGGTGGTGGGCTCGGGACCCCACAAACGCCGCGGCCGCTTTCGCCTGGAGGCCGCGTACGTGGAACACCCCCTGCGCACGCCCCTGCGGGAACTCCTGTACACCGCGGGCCAGAAGATGGTTTTCGTCCCCCAAAACGGGGCCATCACCGCGCAGGACATCCAGGAGACCGCCCAGGCCCTCCTTGCCGCCATGCCCCTTACGGGTACCCTGCACCTGCGCTTCCGCACGCCCCTGCGCATCGTGACCCAGGGGAAACTGATGCGCACCTTCGCCTTCGTACCTTTCTATCAGCGCCTCGTGGAACGCCTCTTCCTTATAGCCCAAGAGTTCGGCGATCCGCCTTTGGAGGATGCACGGGCCGCATTGCGCGAGGTCATGACCGCGACCCTGCCCCTGGCCGAGCAGGTGCAGGTGGTGGAAGACCGCACCTGGTGGTGGGACCTCAAGGGCTACTCCAGCCGCCTGAAGCGGGAGCAGCCCATGGGCGGCCTGATGGGCGAAGCGGTGCTGCAGGCCCCCAAGGCCGTGTGGGAGGCCCTCCTCCTCCCTATCTTGTGGGGACAATTTACTCATGTGGGTAAGAATGCGGTGAAGGGGCAGGGGTGGTATGAGATAGGTGCGATAAGGCGGTAAGGCGATAAAGCGATAATGCGAAGGGGTGAAAGGGAGGTAGTTATGTTGAGCTTTGAGGAATGGGCAAAGCAAGTGTCTGAGAGTTTACGTCGTGACCCTTTATGGCGTTCGCTTACCTATCGCAAGGCACTTTATCTCTATGAATTGACGTGGGAAAGCATACAACAATGGCCCAGACAACCGGGCGTCTTTGCGTTAGCCGACCAATTGCTGAGAAGTTTGGGATCAATTTGTGCCAACCTGGAAGAAGGTTGGGGGCGTGGTTTCGGAGCGGACCGAAACCGTTTCTTGCGTATGGCATTGGGGTCTGCACGTGAGGCCAAAGGCTGGTATTTCCGCGCCCGTCACTTGTTGGGAGATGAAATTCTGGAGGCACGTTTGGCTCTGCTCGATAGCATCATCGGCCTTTTGGTATCCGAACTCCAACGCCAACGTCGTCACTCAACACAACGCTAACCGCCTTATCGCTTTACCGCTTTACTGCTTTACCCCTCAGGAGTCCCCCATGCCCGTCATCTCCCACCTCATCCTTTCCGAGCCCGGCCTGCACCTGGGCAAGCACAAAGGGCGCTTGCGGGTGACCCGGGTCAAGACCGGTGAGAAGGTACTGGATGCGCCCCTGGTGCACCTGGAAAGCGTGCTGGTCCTCAGCCGGGGGGTGAGCATCAGCAGCAACGCCATCCACGAGTGTGTGGCCCGGGGCATCCCTATTTACTTTGTGGACGGTGCGGGCAGGCCCTACGGCACCATCTACAGCAGCCGCATGGTGGGCACGGTGCAGACCCGCCGACAGCAACTCTACGCCTACGACGACCACCGGGGCCGCCACCTGGCCCGGGCCTTTGCCCTGGGCAAAGTGCGCAACCAGCAGGCCCTGATTCGCTACGCCATGCGCTACCGGGAAGAGCAAAACCCCGACCTGGCTGCAGCCCTGCAACCCCTCCTGGGGGATTTGGAAGAGGCCAAGGCCGCGCTGGAAGCCGTGAACGTCCAAGAAGGCACCCTGGCCCGCCTGCGCCTGCACTTAATGAACCTGGAAGGCCGGGCCGCGGCCGCGTATTGGGAAGCCTTCGGCCACTTGCTGCAAAACGCGGAATGGCCCGGCCGCAAACACCGGGGCGCGACGGACCCCGTCAACGCCGCGCTCAACTACGGCTACGGCATTCTCTACGGCGTGGTGGAGCGAGCCTGTCTCCTCGCGGGCCTGGACCCCTACGCAGGGTACCTGCACACCGACCGGCCCGGCAAGCCCAGCCTGGTACTGGACCTGGTGGAAGAGTTCCGCCCCGTGGCCGTGGACCGCACCGTGCTGGCCTACTTCAACCGGAGCCGGACCCTCCAACAAGACCATCGCGGGCTGCTGGACCGCGATTCCCGCAAAAGCCTGGCCGAAGCCGTGCTGGAAACCCTGGACCGGCCCCACCGCTACGGCGACGAGCGCCTGCGCCTGGAAAGCATCATCCAACGCCAGGCCCGGGCCGTGGCCACCTACGTGCGGGCCGAACGCGAAACCTACAAACCCTTTACCTGGAGATGGTGAAGCGATAAGGCGATATGCAATAAGGCGGTAAAGCCATGGGGTGATAGAGCGGGAAAGCAATAAGACAATGAAGTGGGAAGGGCTGGGGTGATAGGCCATAAGACAATTTTAGGAAAGTTATAGACGATGAAATCGCGAGGGGTGGCTTGTAGAACAGCAAAAGGGTCTGTTTCATTTACCCCATCCCTTGTCCACTTTCCCACCCGCCTTCCCCTTACCGCCCTACCGCCCTACCGCCCTACCGCCTTACCGCTTTATCGCTTTACCGCTTTACCGCCTTACCCCTCAGGAGGTTCCATGCGCTGCCTTGTGGTGTACGACATCCCCGACGACCGCCTGCGCACCAAAATCGCGGACCTGTGCCTGGACTACGGCCTGGACCGCATCCAGTACAGCGCGTTCCTGGGTGAACGCATGACCCGCAACCTCATGGAAGAACTCATGCAGCGCATCCGGCGGGTGATGAAAGGGAAACCGGGCAAGGTGTTGCTCATTCCCCTGCCGGCCGACGTATGGAAACAACGCCACGAGTACCTGGTGGAGGAATGACATGCCGGTACGCCTCTGGACCCCCCAAGATACCGAACTCCCCGTGGAAGCCCTGGCAGAGGACGACCAGCCCTGGCTGTGGGTGACGGACGTCAAACAGTACATGTACTGCCCCCGCATTCTGTACTTCCTGCACACCCAACCCGTGGTATATACGCCACCCCCCAAAGTGGAAGAGGGGGAAATCGTGCACGATGAACTCCGTCGCCGCCTGCTACGGCGCTGGCCTCGGAGCCTGCCCCAGGGCGAGGTGCTGCTGGACGTGCCCTTGGCGGACCCGGAACGCCGTTTGCGGGGCCGGGTGGACGCCCTGGTTCGCCGACCGGACGGCTCCCTGGTGGTGGTCGATTTCAAGAACGCGCGCACGGTGCGGCCGGGTTGGAAGGTGCAGTTGGCCCTGTACGGACTGCTGGCCGAAGCCCAGTTCGCCGTCCGGGTAAAAGAGGGCTACGTCTTTTTGGTACCGCGTCGCAAAGCGCAGCGGATTCCCCTGAGCCCGGTCCTGCGGCGCAAAGCCCTGGCCGCCCTGGAAGCCGTCCGGGCCATCGTGTTCGAGCGCCGCTTCCCCCGGGGAACCCAGCAGAAAGGCCGCTGCGTGGCCTGCGAATTCCGCCACTTCTGCAACGACCGATTTTAGCCCCAAAAAGCCCTCTGGGCGAAAACTTCCGGGCCGCTTCGAGCTCCAAAGAAGATTATCACCATCTTCACAAAATATTCTGAGAGATAACTCGATTTTGAAAGCGAAAATCTCCCGGCAAGGTCGCGCGCAAAAACTTTTTCGCCCTTGACCAGGAGGAAGGCTTCATAGTACACTTGTAGTGGCCAAAATTACGGCTCGGAGCAGCGTTCTAAGCCACAAGAACGAAAGCACAAGAGAAAAACCTCTTTGCAAACCTTTTTCATCGACTGGGGGCTTCACCCCCTTCGATCCGGCCGAGGATACTGAAAGCAATACTTGTCCCGGCCGCTAACAATATTATTAGAACGGCTTCACCCCCTTCGATCCGGCCGAGGATACTGAAAGGGTGCTGGTGCGTGGGGCTACCGCAAACGTGGGAGTGGCTTCACCCCCTTCGATCCGGCCGAGGATACTGAAAGGGGGGCTGTGTGAGTACCAGCCACGTAAGCATCCACTACGCTTCACCCCCTTCGATCCGGCCGAGGATACTGAAAGCGTATATTATGTTCACTCGTTTTGGGATTCCTGGCTCAAGCTTCACCCCCTTCGATCCGGCCGAGGATACTGAAAGTAGGGGGGTTGTTTGTCATCGTCATTATCATGATACCAGCTTCACCCCCTTCGATCCGGCCGAGGATACTGAAAGTAGGGGGGTAC
>JALWJZ010000107.1 GCA_026996855.1 Anaerolineales bacterium | reverse complement strand
CACCCACGGTGCGCCCCTCACCCACCCCGTCGCCGCTGCCGCCCCGGTTCACCGTGGTCTTCACTGGCAACATCGTTCCCGCCCGATGCGTCCAGGCCCAGGTGGACAGGCGCGGGGGCGACCCCGCTTACCTCTACCAGGCCGTCGCGCCCTTGCTCCAATCCGCGGACCTGGCCGTGGGTGGTGGTTTGGCCGCCACCCTCTCCGACGCCGCGCCCCCGACCGGGTGTCGCAGCACCTTTATTCTCATGGGCCGTCTCCAGCACGCCCAGGCCCTGGCCCAGGCTGGGCTGGACCTCATCGCGGTGCCCACCAACCACATCAAGGACTGCAACGGGCCCAACTGCAACGAACAGGCCTTTTTGGACACGTTGGACCATTTGCGAGCCGCGGGCATCGTGCCCATTGGTGCGGGACGCGACCTGGACGAGGCCCTGGAACCGGCCGTGGTCGAAATCCAGGGCGTGAAGGTGGGCTTCGTAGCCCTGGGAGAGCTGCGCCCCCGCAACTTCGCCGGTCCCGACAAGCCGGGCATTGCCCCGCTGACCGAGGCGAACGTGCGCGAAAGTATTGGCCGCGCTCGCGCCCGGGGAGCCGAGTTCGTGGTGGCCCTTCCCCACTGGGGACCGGAATACGAGCCGCGTCCCTCTTACCTGCAACAGGCCACGGCTCGCATGTTGGTGGAGGCCGGCGCGGACCTGGTCGTGGGCAATCATGCTCATGTGATTCAGGGCATGGAGGTAGTTCAGGGAGTGCCGGTGTTCTACGGCCTGGGGAGTTTTCTGTTTGACCAAAATTGGGGCAGGGAGACTCGCTACAGCCTCCTGCTTCGGGCTTACTTCGAGGGCCCCCGTTTGGTGGCCTGGGAGGTCATCCCCCTGGCCTACGACCCACTGACCTTTGCCGTGCATCCCCTCCGTGGGCAGGAAGCCCAGGCCGTGTTGCAACGCTTTTGGGAAGCCTCGTTGCGTTTGGTGCCAACCCCCACGTTGCCGGTTTGGGCTACGCCTTGGGGGTTCCAGGGGGAATAACGTTTTGGTAAAATCACAACGCCTGGTTTTGAGCCGGAGGGGATGCATGTCGGTGAGTTTGGAAACTCGAGTGCAACAAATTGAACACTGGTTGCGCGAATTCTTTCGGGCCCTGGACCGGGAACGGGAAGAACGAGAGAGGGCCATGGCGGAGTGGGAAGCGCGGCTGGAAGCGGCTCTGGAGAGGGAGCGCCGGGAGCGGGAAGCGGCTTACGAGCGGGAGCGCCAGGAGCGGCAGCGAGCCATGGCGGAATGGGAAGCGCGGCTGGAAGCGGCTTATGAGCAGGAACGCCGGGAGCGGGAAGCGGCTTACGAGCGGGAGCGCCAGGAGCGGCAGCGAGCCATGGCGGAATGGGAAGCGCGGCTGGAAGCGGATCTGGAACGGAGGCGCCGGGAGCACGAACGCGAAATCCGGGCTTTGCGTCGTTTGTGGGGGGAATTGGCCCAGAAGCACGGTACCCTGGTGGAAGACTTGTTGGCTCCCAGCACGCCTTATGTGTTGGAAACCGTTTTTGGATGCACCGAAGACCAAATCGAAGTCTATTTCATTCGGTCGCGCCAAAAGCGCGGGTCGCAGGTGATGGAATTCGACGTGGTGGCCGCGTGTCCCGAGTTTGTGCTCATCATGGAAATCAAAAGTCGAGGCAGGGCCGAGTATGTTCGGGAATTCGTTGAGAAACTCAAGCGGGCCCGGGAATTCTTACCTATGGAACTGCGGGACCGGCCGATATACGGCGCCTTTGCCGCCCCTTCCCTGACACCGGAAGTTGTCCGTTTTGGCGAACGCCTCGGGTTGATTATGTTGGCCGTGGGTGTTCGCCTGCTGGACATCCAAAATTCCCCCGATTTTCGGCCCCGTGCCTATTGACCGGGAGCCGTGCCCACTTTCGTGAATTTTCCCCAAGGGGCCTGACATGAAACCCGCTTTCACCTTTCGCTGTTCCTTTTGCGGGCGGGAATTCGAGCCGCACCAGGTGACCTACACCTGCCCCCATGACGGGCACAATCTGGATGTACTTTTGGATTATGCCGCGCTGCGTCGGCAATTGCGCCCGGCCCATCTTTGGCAGACCGGGGAGCCTTCCCTGTGGCGCTACCTCCCCTTGCTCCCTGTGGACGATCCGGGGGGCCACGGAACGCCGCTGCGCCGGGTTGGGTTTACGCCTCTGGAGGAAGCACCGCGGCTGCGGGCGGCTTTGGGTTTTCCCTACCTGTGGGTGAAAGACGAAAGCCCCAACCCCACGGCTTCCTTCAAGGACCGGGCCAGCGCGGTGGTCCTGGCCCGGGCCCGAGAAATCCGCGCCCAGGTGGTGGTGACCGCGTCTACGGGGAACGCGGGCGCGGCCCTGGCCGGTCTGGCTGCCAGTGTGGGGCAGCGGGCGGTGATTCTGGCCCCCCGCACGGCACCTCGGCCCAAAATCGCCCAGTTGCTCATGTACGGTGCGCAGGTGGTGCTGGTGGATGGCTCCTACGACGACGCCTATGACCTTTCCGTGAAGGCCGCGGAACGTTGGGGCTGGTTCTGCCGAAATACGGGTTACAACCCTTTCACCACGGAGGGAAAGAAAACCGCGGCCTTTGAGATATGGGAGCAACTGTTGCGCCAGGTACGCACCAAACGCCCCTGGGTCCTTTTCGTGCCCGTAGGGGACGGCAACATCATTTCCGGGTTGTACAAAGGCTTTTGGGATTTGCACCAACTGGGGTGGCTGGAAGCCCTTCCCCGCCTTTTCGGGGTGCAGGCAGAAGGGAGCGCGGCCATTGCCCGGGCTTTTACGCAGGGCAAGGGGCGCATCGAGCCGGTGGAAGCCCGCACGGTGGCGGATAGCATTTCGGTGAACCTGCCTCGGGACGGCTACCGGGCCTTGCGCGCGGTACGGGAAACCCACGGGCACTACGTGGTGGTTTCCGACGGGGAGATTTTGCAGGCCATGCAGACCCTGGGCCGTTATGGCTGGTTCGTGGAACCCGCCGCGGCCGCGTCCCTGGCCGGGCTGTGGAAGGCACGCGACCAGGGCCTGGTTTCACCGGAAGACCCGGTGGTGCTGTTGCTCACGGGGAGTGGTTTGAAAGACCCCGAGGCCGCGCTTCAGGCCGTGCCGCCCGCGCCCGTCATCGCCCCCACACTGGACGCTTTGGAGAAGGCAGTGCCTACGGGATAGGGGATGCTTCCGTCTTCCCCAAAAGGAAAGACCTGCCGTGCCTGAGGGGGTGTACCCCTGCACATTGGACTCAGGCGGAGGGATCCTCCGCTTCCCAGGGCAGGCGAGGTCCCACCACCCGCTCCGCGGCCCTCCGGCGCCCCCGGGCCAGCCAGCGCTTGCGACGCCAGCGCCACCACGGGCCGATGGCCTGGCGCACCACGTACTTGAGCGCCATGATGGAAAGCAAGCCCCCGCCCTGTTCCCGGTACACCCTCCACATATCGGGCCAGCAGCGGTCGTCGCCGGCCACGGTTTTGGAGTTCAGGTGGATGCGGAAGTAGGCCCACAAGCGAGGCACGTATCGGATGGGGTAGCGTTTGGCGATGCGCACCCACAGGTCGTAATCGAACGCGTAGTACATGTCCTCCCGCAAGGGGCCGACTTCCCGATAGACCGAGGCGCGGAAAAAGGTGGTGGCCTGGGGAATATGCACGTAGCCCCGCATCATGCGGCGGTAGTCGGTTTGCGCGGCCGGGAACTTCCCCAATACGTAGCCCTCTTCGTCGATGTACAGGGCGTCGGCGTACACCATGCCCACGTCGGGGTGGCGCTCCAGGAATTCCACCGCCTCCCGCACCGCGTAGGGGGTGTACAGGTCGTCGGAGTTGAGCCAGGCCAGGATGTCGCCCCTGGCCCGCTCGAAGCCTTTGCGAATGGCGTGGCTCTGGCCCCGGTCCGGCTCCGAAACCCACCAGGCCAGGTGTTTCTCGTACTTGCGAAGGATGTCCACGCTTCCGTCGGTGGAGCCGCCGTCCACGATGATGTACTCGATGTGGGGGTAATCCTGGGCCAGCACCGAGCGGATGGTGTGCTCCAGAAAGGCGGCCTGGTTGTACGAAGGGGTTACGATGGTAACCAAAGGCGGCATGGATTGCTCCCAAGATGAAAAGATTTTACCGAAGCCCTGGCTCGGAGGTGGGTGCTTTTTTCAAGTGCCGCCAGCGCCACCGCAAGGCCAGCACGGCAAGGGCGGCTTCCCGCTGCACCGCGAAGGACATCTTGGATGTGCCCCATTGGCGGTCGCGGAAGAAGATGGGCACCTCTACGATGCGAAACCCCAACCGGTGGGCCAGGTAAATCATTTCCACCTGAAAGACATACCCCGTAGATTGTACTCGGTCCAGAGGGATGTGCTCCAGAACCGTCCGTTTCCAAAGGCGATAACCGCCCGTCACGTCGCGTATGGGCAGGCCCAGCAGCGTACGGGCATACAAGTTGCCGCCCCAGGAGAGGAATTTGCGCCACCAACTCCAGTTGGGGTCCAGCCCGCCACCGGGCACGTAGCGGGACCCCAGGGCCACGTCGGCCTCGCGCAGTCGTTCCCACAGCGCGGGCAGGCGCTCCGGTGGATGCGAAAGGTCGGCATCCATCTGCCCAATGACCGTGGCTCCCCGCTCCAGGACGTAGCGAAAGCCTGCCCGATAGGCCGGCCCAAGCCCGAGTTTTTCCCGGCGGTGGAGCACCTCCAGGCGACCGGGGTACACCTGGCGCAGGTTTTCGGCCACCCGGCCGGTGCCGTCCGGGCTGTTGTCATCCACGATGAGTACGTGCATCTGCAGGGGCAGGGCAAACAGGCGCTCCAGAAGCCGCGGCAGGTTTTCTGCTTCGTTGTAAGTGGGAACCACAATCCAGAGGGTCACGATTTTTCCTCGGTCCGAAAACGCTTTTTGGTAGATGGGCAGGTGTGCGCTCCCAGGAAAAGGTGCGTGGAAGCCTGCGGTGGGGAATGTTCACCGTGTTCAAGGGACTTCCGCGCGCCCTCGCAAAGCCGAAAAGGCCTCTTCCGCGGAGGCGAAGACACCGTCCTTCTCGGTCAGTTCGGCCATGCGAATGGACAGGCGCTGATTTTCGGGCAGGTTTGCCCAGTCTTCCCAGGGGTAGAAAAAGGAGAGCTTGGGCACCAGGGTTTCTTCCACGGCCTTGCGGTAGGTTTTCAAACGCTCGGGCTCGGTCAGAATGACGAAATCTTGCGTGGAAAGGTGACCGACCACATCCTCGCTGTAGGCCTGGTTGCGCACCACGTATTGCAGCAACTTTCCCAGGGCCTGCAGGGTATCGTTGGCCGCCAGCGAGCCGTATTCCATGCGAAAGCGGTCGAAGTTGCGCAAAAAGATGCCCAGCAAAGCCCAGGAGGTATCGGCCTGGAGCCGTTCTTCCACGGCCTGGGCCATGAGGCCCGGGGAGGGGAGTTCGGTGGGGAAATATTGGTGCACCCGCTTCCCCGCGGAAAGGGTGTTGCGGATGCGCAAGCGGAGTTCGTGCAAATCGAAGGGTTTGGTGATGTAATCGTCCGCTCCCAGGCGCAGACCGTGCAGCCGGGAAGGCTTGTCGCGAATTTCCGTAAGAAAAATGATGGGGATGAGTTGGGTGCGAGGATGGTGATGAAGGCGCTGGGCCACGTCGTAACCGCTCATGTCCGGGAGGTTGATGTCCAGCAGAATCAAGTCCGGCATTTCGGTTTGGGCTTTGTGGATACCGTCGGTGCCGGTATGGGCTGCGAGGAGTTCAAAGCCGTAATTTTCCAGATAAGCCCGCAGCATATCCACCAGCGTTACGTCGTCGTCGATGAAGAGAATGCGGGGGCGTTCTTCCATCGCAGTCCATCCTTGGAGCAGGGGATGGGAGGGGCTTGGTGACCGAAAGGGTATTTGCTGCGCTCCTGAGGGTAGGCTACGGAAAACATCCCAAGTGCGCCGTTTCTTTCTCTCCCCGGCTCGAGCCTTTGCGGCCCCTTTTGGTCCCTACCAAGCAAAAAGGTGCGCAAGCACCCGCCCTTGACCGGTGCGTACGCACCTTTTCGTCAGGTCTTGGAAGGATGGGAAAAGGTGCGTCGGCGCTTTTCGAGGAAGAAACGACTCCTGTGGACAACGCTTCCCCGGAGCGTCGCGATCACTGCGATCATTCTTCCAGCGGTTCTTTCATGATGATGAACTCACAGACGTCGTCGCCCTTGGCAATGCACTTGGACTCGTACACCCGGAATTCTTTACCGCCCGAAACCCATTTGAGGCCTTCTTGCAACAAGCCCACGGCCATATAACACACCGGTCGGTCCGAGGTGCCCTGGCGGCCCCAGCAAACCGGGCATCGGTAGATGGTGTACACAAAGCGGTCTTCCTCTTCCACCACGTCGGTGACCTGGTCGCTCATCTGGCTGAAGATGCGGGCCATGGCCATGAGGCCGATGCGCAGTTTGGTCTTCAGGGGCAACATGCGGAAGGCCAGGTCGCCCACGCCGGCCAGGGCACCGAAATTACGCAAGCCTTCGGCAAAAGCCGCACGCCCCGCGCGCAGGGCCAGACCACGGCCACCGCGCGGACCGTACATCTGCTCAAGCCCCCAGTTCAGCGCCGAGAAGTCGGCAAAGTCAAACTCGCGTTCCAGGTCGTTCGGGGGAGGCGAATCCAGGTAATGGTCCATCTTGGCCAGGCGCAACAGCGCCCGGAACCCTTGCGGCCCCATGACCTCTTCCAATGCCTGGAAGGTGATGCGGGCGATTTTGTTTGGGTAGTAATAGCCGCTGGGAGGAATCAGCCGCTTTGTGGTTTCCTGTTGTTTCTCTTCTTTCACCATATTTTCACCTCGCGTTTAACGGATTTGACCACAACGCCCCTCCTCCCCCTATCGGCCGTGTTGTTCGAAGGCGGTTGGATCACAACAGACGAGCCAGGTCTTCCACGGCGCGGCGCATGTCCAGGAAGATCAAGCCCAGTTTGGATTGTTCTCGGGCGAGCACGGTGAGCACCGCCTCTTCTCCAATGGCCATCAGAATGACGTAACCGTTTTCTCCCTTGATGTACACCTGGTCCAGGCGTCCCCGGCCCAATTCGGCGGCAATGCGTTCACCCAGGGAAAGCATGGCCGCGGACATGGCGGAAACCCGGTCTTCCTCGATGTTCTGAGGCAAAGCCGAGGCGATGGGCAGACCATCGATGCTAACCACCGCCGAGGCCTCAATATCGGGCGACGAAGCCTGCAGTTCCCGCAGACGCTCTACCATGAGTTGCGCACGTGACTTAGCCAAGGCTACCCTCCTCAAAGTGGGGTGAAATGGGGTCAAAGATAAACAACCGGTTTTGCCCGATGCGGGCAAAGGTAGACGTTGAAGTCTTCTACTTTATAACTTCCTGGGATAAGGGTGTCAAGGACGCTATGGGGCTTTTCACACAACTCTCATTGAAAAGTCGGAAAGAAAGGGTCTATGGTAGGGTGAACATCCACAATCGGTCCCCATCGGTAATCAGCACCAGGCCCGAATGTTGGGGCAAGGGTAAGGCCTCGGAGGAGTAGGAATTTCCAGAGGGCAGGTACAGGGTGCCCGGGGTGGGTGTAGACCCGGAGCCGTGGGCGTTTCGGCCCGGAGCCAACACGAGGGTGGAAGGGGTTGGCAGAAGACGGGGGTCGGGCAGGCCGGGCCAGGCCAGCCACAGGGCAAAGCCGCGCCAGCGCAACAGCACATGTGCGCTACCGGCTGCTGGGCCGACGATTTGCAGGCAGCCCGATGCTTCCCAACAGAGGGCGTCTTCTTGGGCAGCCGAATGGAGGGGGATACCCTGTTCGGTCAGGCGGTGATGCAGGCGACGCAGGGGGGCGCCTTGTCGTGTGCGCGGGACCCAAAGCACGTGCTTGGGTGGATGTTGTTCCAGCGCGGCCAGCAGGCCTGCCACATCGTGGCGGTGGGAAGAGGCGACCACCCACCAGTCCAGGGAGCCGCCGGAACCCAGGATGCGTCCCAACGCGTCGTTCAGGGCTATGCCCGAGTCACCGCCGTTGACCAGGATGGCCTCGCCCGTGGGCGGTTGCACCAGTACGGCAGTGGAGGCGGAAGCGGGCACCAACCATACTCGCAACAACGGGGTCAGAAGGGCCTGGCGGGCCGTGGCCCCCCAGAGCATTGCGTTGAGGGCCCAAAGCCCGGCCACCCAGGCCCAGCGGGGGGAACGACGGAGCCGTTTGCGCAGGGGTGGCAGGGACAGGGCGGCCCAGACCATGGCATAGGCGGTCAGAAAGGTGGGCGCATCCACGGGCCAGGAGGCACCGGGAAGCCGGGCGCAGGCTTCGACGACTCGAATGGTGTACACAGCCCAGGGCCAGGCCATCCAGGCCAGAAGCCGCCCGCTTCCCGGCAGGGTCATTTCCCCCAGCAGGGCCAGGCCACCCAGCACCATGAGGAGGGTCTGGACGGGCAGAATCAACGGATTGGCCAGCAGCGCGATGGGAGAAACCTCCCCGAAGTGTCCTACGGTAATGGGAAGCACCGCCACCTGGGCCGCCAGGGTGAGCAGGAGGAACTCCCCCACAGGGCCGCTCAGTTTCCTGGGCCAGGGTTGGGGGAGCCACCGTGCGACCAGCCGTTCGAAGCCTTCGACCCATGTCTGGCCGTATGCAAGGAGACCCAGAGTGGCTGCGAAGGAGAGTTGGAAGGACACGTCCAGCAGCAGTTGGGGTTTCCAGGCCGTCATCAGGGCGGCCACGACGGCCAGCGCGGTGAAACCGTGGGAGCGTCGCCCCAGGTGGCGAGCCAGCAGGGCCAGACTGCCCATCAGGGCCGCGCGCACCACTGGTGGCTCGCCACCCACCAGCACCGTGTAACCCGCGACCGCGGCCCCGGTGAGCAGTGCGGCCCATCCCGTGGGCAGCACCCGGCGAAACAGCCCCAGGACCAGGGCGCTCACGATGGCAATGTTGAAACCGCTGATGACCAGAACGTGGGCCGTGCCCGTGGTTCGAAACGCGGCGTAGGTGCTTTCGGGGATGGCTGAATCGAGACCCAACAGGATACCCGCGAAGAAACCGGCTTCGGGGAGGGGCCACAGACGCTGCACCGCGGTGTAGGCCTTTTCGCGCAGGCGGAAGATGGCCGCGACCACGGGATGCCCCGCGTTTCGCTGCAGCACGCCCACGCGCGGGGATTGCATTTCGGCATAGATGCCGCGTCGGGCCAAGTGCGTGCGATAGTCGAAGGTGCTTCCCCGGGGGGGTTGCGCCAGTCGCCCGTACAACAGGACCACATCGCCGTAGGCCAGGTTCGGAGCCTGGCTTCGCCACCAGGAGACCAGCACCCGGCCCTGAACCGGTCGCGACGGCGCGGTCGGCGGCCAGCGCAGCGCCTGGGCCTCGATCACCACCAGAAGGCGGTCGCCTTTCCATCGGGGTGGCGCGGCCACCTGGCCGACCAGGCGCACCGAGGCCCCCTGGGCCGCTGCGGCCTGCAACGTTTTCACCGAGGGCGGCATTCTCTGGGCCACGGCCCAGCGCCACCCGCCGTCTCCCCCTATCACCAGCGCCAGGCCCAGAAAGGCTCCCCAGGCCTGCAGCCCGGGATGCCGAAGCCGTCGGCGCACATCGGGCCAGAGCAACAGCCACCCTACCCCCGAAGACACGACCCCGGCCCACCAGAGCCAGGGTCGTGGATGCCACGCGGCCAAGGCCTGCCCGACCAGCCAAGCCAGGGCGAGAAAGAGGGCGGGGTACCGTCGCCATAGGGGAAGCGGCTCGCCGACTTTCATTCCACCACTTCGACTTGCGTTCCCCGACCGGAGCGGCGTCGTGCGGTGGGCGGTACCACCGGATGGCTCCACCGATAAAGCCACAGGGCTTCTTCGGTGCGCATGTTCACACAGCCGTGGCTCATGGGGATGCCGAAGTTGTCGTGCCAGTAGGTGCCGTGGAAGGCCACACCGGTGGGATGGAAAAAGGCGACCCACGGAACGCCGGGCAGTTCATAGGCATCCAGGGAAGAGACCAGGTCGCCTTCCCCCATATGGCGCGAAGGCGTTTTGTTGAAGATGCGAAACTTCCCTGTAGGTGTTTTTGTAGGGATGCCGTTGGGACCGGGTTCTTCCCGAGGAATGCCCGAGGATATGGTGGTCTCGAAGACCACGTCTTTGCCCTCGAAGGCAAAAAGCCGCTGCGTCTTCAAGTTCACCAGGATGCGTTTTTCCTCCGGAGGAACCTCCGGGGAGAGGGGCGTGAGCTTTTCCGGGGGAATCAGGCGGATGTGCGCGCCCGGCACCGCGTATTCTATCCGGAGGAGTTCGTCCCAGAGGCGATACCAGATGTCCCCATCCGGCCCTTGGGTGGGTCCCAGGACCCAGAATACGGCCTGGTAATACAGACGGTACACTTTTTGCCACCCTTTCTTGGTCTTGCGATACGCCCGGGTGAAGGGTACCGAAATTTCCCCCAGCCAGCCGGTTTCGGGGAAGCGACCGGCCCAGGGTTTTTGGATCTCGACCCGCACCCTTTGAATGTAGCCGCTGTGCACGTAACCACCGATGATTCGATACCAGCGGGGATTATGGGCCGGACCCGCGGGGCTTTTTATCACTTCCAGCAGGCGGACCACCATATCCCGATGCAAATAGCCCACCACCGGCGCGGCAAAGGAAGGCTCGGGACGCACCGAAATCCGCCGAATGGTGACCCGTCCCAGGCCCAGAGGGGTGAGGTCGTCGTAATCCTTTTTGTCCGGCCAGGGGAGCCATTCCCAGGCGATGCCGGCCAGCCCGGCCAAAGCCAGGGTCAGGAACTCCCGACGGCTGAGGCCCCAGCCTTTGGAAAGAGGCGCCACCGGGCCCTCCTCGTCGCCTTTCAGGGTAGGCCGTTGTCCAGCCCGTCGGCAGGGTCGGATTCCGGGGCGGTACGCCCTGTTCATTCGTTGAACAGCGCGCCGACGCTGCGACCTTCGTGTACCCGCCGGATGACTTCGGCCAGCATGGGGGCAATGGAGAGCACTTTGAGTTTGCCCTCGAGCCGCTTGGCCTTTTCCTCGGGGATGGGGATGGTATCGGTGGTGATGATCTGTTTGACGTCCAGCGCGGCCAGGCGGTCCGTGGCCGGGTCCGAAAGCACCGGGTGCACGAAGCAGATGTACACATCCCGCGCGCCGTGCTCCTTCACCACCTGGTAGGCATTCACCATGGAACCTGCGGTGTCGACTTCGTCGTCCACCAGAATGACGTCTCGGTCCTTCACGTCGCCGATGACGGAAAGCACCTCGGTGCGGGCTTCGTCGCCCAAACGGCGTTTTTCCACGAAGGCGATGGGCAGGTGCAGGCGCTCGGCGAAGTTGCGGCCCCGTTTGGCAAAGCCCAGGTCTGGTGTGACTACTACGGGGCGATACAAATGAGGGAGGAGTTCCTTCTCCACATAATCGCTGAGCAGGTGGAAAGCCGTCAGCACATCCCCGGGAATGGAGAAAAAGCCCTGAATCTGGCCCGCGTGCAAATCGTAGGTGATGTACCGGTCCGCGCCAGCCACCTGAATCATGTCCGCCACCAGGCGGGCGGTGATGGGTACCCGGGGCTGGTCCTTCTTGTCGGAGCGGGCATAGCACAGGTAGGGCACCACCGCGGTGATGCGGGCGGCCGAGTCCAGTCGCACCGTTTGGATGAGGATGAGCAGTTCCATCAAATTGCGGTGTACCGGTCGGGACGTGGTCTGGATGATGAAGACATCCTGCCCCCGCACGCTCTGATGCAGCCGGGCGAACAGGTTTTCGTTGGGGAACTCGATTAAATCCACCCCGCTGAGGGGGATGCCCAGGTATTCGGACACCTTCCGCGCCAGTTCCGGCGACGCCGACCCGGCGAAGAGTTTGATGTCGCCGTACATGAATGCGACCTCCTCCCTCCGAAGGATGGAACTTCCGTTTGGAGTATACCACGGAGGGGATGGGAGAAGGGGCGGCCGTACTTTCGCGTTTTCCGCGGGGGAATTTTTCAATGGGCGGAGTGCTAAACGACTTCGCGTCCGCCGCGCTGCAAATCCTTCACCAGGTAATACGCCCCCCGGCGGAAGCCCCGGGCCAGGTAGTAGCGCCGGGTACCCACCGCGGCGATGACGGCCAGCCGCGGGAAACCGGCTTCCCGCGCGATGCCCTCGGCCTCCTGGAGCAACCGGGTGCCCAGGCCGATGTGCTGGGCCGCGCCGGGTTCGTCCCGGCCCACGGGCAGGGAAGGGCCGTAAACGTGTACCTCGCGGATGATGGCCGCGTCCTTCAGGTCGTCCATACCCACATCGGGCGCGTGGGGTAGGGGCAGGGAAAGCCGCAGGAAACCGGCCAGGCGGTCGTCAGGGGTGACGAATTGCAAAAAGTGCTCTTCGGAAGTGGCGGTGGTGTAGGTGAAGTCCCGCAGGCTCAAGGTGCGCGGGTCGATGGGCCGGCCCCGCACTTCTCGGCAGCGGATGCATCGGCACCGGGTGCCCCGGCGGGCCATCTCCCGTTCCACGTCTTGGCGCAGGCTGGTACGCTTGTTGCCTTCCACCACGTAGGTGGAGGGGATGTCTCGGATGACCCGATTCACCCGGCAGTATTCGGGCACCGTGGCCATCACATCCGCAACGAGGTCCACCAGTTCTTCGGTGGTGTAGGGGCGGTATTCCCCCCGTTGCCAGTAGTGGTACAGTTCCGCGTTGGGAAGCAGTTGTGTGGGGTAGATTTTGAGTTCGTCGGGGGCCAGGTCCGTCCACAACCGGGCGAAATCTTCCCGGTCGCTTTCCGGCGTCGCGCCCAGCAGGTTGGGCATCCAGTGCACCACGATTTTGAACCCCGCAGCCCGGAGCAAGGCCACGGCCCGTCGCGCGTCCTCGGCGGTATGGCCTCGTTTGTTCAGGGCCAGGATGCGGTCGTCCATGCTCTGTACGCCCAGTTGTACCTTGGTCACCCCCAAAGCACGCCACCAGCGCAGGCGTTCCGGTGTCACCCAGTCGGGCCGGGTTTCGATGACCAGGCCCACGTTGCGGTGTCGGGCCACCTCGTTCAGCGTGTGGGCTTCTTCCAGGGTGGCCGCGGGCCGTTGGTTCAAGGCGTCGAAGAGCCGGCGCACGAACCAGGCCTGATACGGCCTGGGGTAGGCATCCCAGGTGCCGCCCAGGATGAGCATTTCGATTTTGTTGGTAGGGTGCCCCACGGCTTCCAGAGCCTCGATGCGGGCCCGCACCTGGGCAAAGGGGTCGAATTGGTGTTGCAAGGCCCGTTGGGCGCCGGGCTCTTCCGGTAAATAACTCTTGGGCATGCGCACGTCGGTGGGGCAGAAGATGCACTCCCCGGGGCAGGGATAGGGTTTGGTGAGCACGGTGACCACGGTAACCCCTGAAAGGGAGCGTACCGGCTTGAGGCGCAGGCGTTTGACCAGGCCGGGATCCTCTCGCCATTCACCCCGGCGCACCAGTTCCCGGTACACGGCCAGGAGCATGGGTTTGCTCAAATACCCGCGGGGAAGCGGGTGTTTGCGGATGGCCCGCTCCACGTCCATGCCGGCGCGGATGGCCTCCAGGGCCTGCCGGGCAATGGGAAAAATCTCGGTCACCTCGAGGGTGCGTTGTCGTACTTGCATCGGCCTGCTACCCCGTTCCGCTCGTGGTCGGGATGGGAGAAAGATATGCCAGGCTTTTATGCACCTTCAGGCACAGGTCATTATACGAACGCGCATGGGCGTATGGAAAGCCAAAATGTGGCTTTGGTATCCTTACCTCCGGGGTATAATGATTTTTAGTCTGCAGGAGGAGGATGAGGATGTATCACAAAATCATCATTTTGGGGAATTTGGGTCGGGACCCTGAGTTGCGTTATACCCCTTCGGGTACGCCGGTGGCCTCTTTCACCGTGGCAGCCAACCGTCGCTATACCACCCAGGATGGGCAGCAGGTGGAAGAAACCATTTGGTTCCGGGTTTCGGCCTGGGGGCGTCTGGCTGACATCGTGCAACAATATCTGCGCCGAGGGATGCGGGTGTACGTGGAAGGGCGTCTTGTGCCGGACCCCAACACCGGACAACCTCGCATGTTCACCCGCTCCGACGGCACGGTGGGCACTTCCTACGAGGTGCGGGCCGAAGTCATTCGCATCCTGACACCTCGGGGCGAAATGTCCGAATCCGAAGGGATTCAGGAAGTACCCCGACCGGCGACGCCTTCTTCCTCCGCACCCACCGCGCCGGTGGACGATTTGCCCGCGGCGGACGAGGAAATCCCCTTTTAGATAGCAAAGCAAAATCGCGGTTGGCCTTCGTCGAAACGGACTACGATGAAGGTAGGGGATGCCACGTTTTCCTTATCATAGCAGGTGTGGGGAGGGTCGTTCTGCATGAGCCACGCTGCTTGGGGGAGGCCGGGGGTGGAACTGGAAACCATCGCCGCCCAATTGCACGCCGATTTTGAAATGCGCAACCAGGCCCGCGAGCAAGCCCTGCAACGCTCCCGTTTGTTGACCCGTTACGCCGCCCAGACCATCCAGGCCTTGCACCGAGGGGATTACGAACGGGCTAAAACCTTGTTGGAGCAGGCTCGCGCGCTGGTGCAGGAGTCTCAGCAGGACCTGGCGTCCCGTTTCCCCGACCTCTACTACGCGGGTTACACCCAGGACGCACTCAAGGAGTTCGTGGAAGCGTCGGTGGTCTACCGGTTGCTCACCGAGGGTACTTACCCCACGCCGGAAGAATTGGGGGTGCCGGCTTCCACTTACGTGCGAGGACTGGCCGAGGCTGTAGGCGAACTGCGCCGACGCTGTCTGGACCTGCTCCGCCACGATTATTCCCCCCAGGTGGAGACCCTGTTGGAGCACATGGACGCCATTTACGGCGTGCTGGTCACCATGGATTACCCCGATGCCATCACCGGCGGCCTGCGCCGTTGGACGGACCAGGTGCGGGGCCAGATTGAGCGAACCCGAGGCGAACTCACCTTGAGCCGCCGGTTGTATGCTTTGCAGCAGGTTCTGGAGGGCCGGGAACGTGACGCCCGGGATGGGAAGGCCTGACCCATTTCGCTCCCCATCTTTTGGCACGGAGGGTTGAGTGGCCCGGAATGCCCGCATTCGGGCTTCGGATTTGGCCGAATACGTGTACTGTGAACAGGCCTGGTGGCTGCGCCGGCAGGGGTATGCACCTCGGCATCGGGCGCGATTGGCCGAGGGCTTTGCCTACCATCAGGCCCACGTGCGAGGCGTGCGCCGATGGCTGACCCTGCGTCGGTGGGCGCAAGGGTTGTTGGCGCTGGCCCTGGTGTTGTTCCTGATGGCCGGTTTGCTCCGGGTTTTGGGGTAAAAGCCTCCCTGGCACGGGTTTGGAGCGATGCCGAGCATCATGGCCGATGGATGGCTGCTGGCCGCGCTGCTGACCTTGCTCCTGGCTGGGGTGTTGTGGTGGTGGAGCCTGCGGGGCCAGCGCAAAAGCGGTTTGCCCTCGGCTCAGGTGCTTTTCACCGATGGCGACCTGCGCCCCTGGAAACAACCTTTGTACGATGCTTCGCTGAACCTGTCGGGCAAACCCGATTACGTCGTGGCCCTTTCGTCCGACGAATGGGTGCCGGTTGAGGTAAAATCGGGGCGAACCCCGCAAAGGCCGTACGAGGGGCATGTATACCAGGCCCTGGCCTACGGGCTGCTCCTGGAGCGGGTGAAGGGAAAGCGGGTGCCGTATGTGGTCATCCGCTACCCCGAGCGCACCTTCGCCATCCCTTTCACCGCGGAGCGTCGCGCCTCGCTCATCCATCTTTTGGAACGCATGCATGAACAGGCACGGCGTGGGACGCCACCCGGACCTTCGCATCGTTCGGTGCAACGCTGTCGCCAATGCGGTTACCGTGACTACTGCACCTTTCGTTTGGATGAGGCATCATGACCCAAGCACTCCATACTTCCGGTTTGCTTCCCGTGCTTTTGGCCCTGGGCGGTACGTTGGACCAGCAGCGTTGGACCATCGACCGCGCTTTGGTCCTGGGCCGGGACCCCAAGTGCGACATCGTGGTGCCCACCCGGCAGGTTTCCCGCCGCCATGCTCGGGTCTATCCCGAAGGCCGCGACGTGTGGGTGGAGGACCTGGGCAGCAAGAACGGCACCTTCGTCAACGGGGAGCGCCTGGAACCGGGCAAGCCCCGCAAGTTGAAAGAGGGGGACACTCTGGTTTTGGCGCTGGCCCAGCGCTTCGTTTTGGTGGGGCCGGGCGAAACCCTTACCCTACCGGTGGACCAGGCCGCGGCGCAGGTCTCCGAAGACGAGGAATGGCCCCGACGCCTTCGCATGGACCTGCTCGCGCATCGTGTTTGGGTTCTGGGGAAGGAGATCGAGCCGCCCCTCTCCCGCCAGCAATTTCGGTTGCTTTCGGTGTTGTACGAACATCAAGGCCAGGTGGTGCCCCGGGCCACCCTGGTGGAGGTCATTTGGGGGAAGGAATCCCTCTGGGTCACTCAGCCGGCCCTGGACGCGTTGCTCCACCGCTTGCGGGAGCGCCTGGCCGAGTACGACCCGGACCACACGTACATCGTTACCGTGCGGGGCCAGGGGGTGCGCCTGGATAATCCCCCCTGGTTCCCCGACGAGGAAGCCGCGTGAGTCCCGCCCGGGGAGGAGAGCGCCGCTTCCCTGGTTGTAAGGAAGGTTCCAGGGAGGGTGGAGGCAGGCGGCCCGTCGTGTGCTTTTCCCCTTGATGCAGGCAAGGCCATGCAAGGCGAATGGGTTTCCTATTGGGGCGATTGGGAAGGCCGTCCCTTTCGGGTACGGGTGTTCCCCGGGGGGATGACCCTCAGCCTGGATATGCACCACAAGGTGCGGGTGTACACCTACGACGCCACCGGCCGGCCCTGGACCTTTTTGTTGGAAGGACGGGTGTACCGCCGAGCCCTGAACGGCAGCATGTTGGTGAAATGGCGGGAACCGGGTGGTCCGCGGCAGCGCCTGCGTCTTCCCCCCGAGGAGGCCCGCCGGGAGGAGGCTCGCGCCCGGGAGTACGTGGCCGCATGGGTCCAGGCCCTGCGCACCGGTCGGGCGCGAACCCGAACGCCCCTCCCCCACCGCGTGTGGAAACTGCTGGAGCGCATCCTGGCCTTCGACGAAGCGCGCTCCCGCGAAGATGCGGCCCGTTACCTGCAGGTGTACAAACCCATCGGGATTTTGCCCCCGGACCAGTATCTCTCCGTGGTGGTACAGGTCACCGAAGGCTGCTCTTTCAACACCTGCACCTTTTGCACCTTTTACCGAGACCGCCCCTTCCGCATCAAAACCCCCGAGGCATTGGCCCGGCACATCCAGGCCGTGCGGGATTACCTGGGCGAGGGGTTGTTCCTGCGGCGCCACCTCTTTTTGGGGGATGCCAACGCGCTGGTGGTGCCCATGCCCCGCCTCCTTCCCTTGCTGGAAGAGGTGCGCCGCGGCTTCCCCGAGGAGCGCTTTCAG
The DNA here is from genome assembly GCA_026996855.1 of Anaerolineales bacterium. Lineage (GTDB taxonomy): Bacteria > Chloroflexota > Anaerolineae > Anaerolineales > DRMV01 > S139-71. The sequence goes on along the minus strand of JALWJZ010000107.1, from coordinate 15,863 downwards.
GAGATGTACGCTTTCCTGGACGGTTTCAGTGGCGAAAAGAAAAGCCCGGAGGACTATGCCCGCCTTCGGGCGCTGGGTTTGCAACGGGTATACATCGGCCTGGAAAGCGGCGACCCCGACCTGCTGCGCTTCCTTCGGAAGCCGGGCACACCCCAAGATGCCGTACATGCGGTGCGAGCCATGAAGGCCGGGGGACTGGCCGTGGGGGTCATCGTGCTGTTGGGGGCCGGAGGGCACCGCTACGCCCAGGGGCACGTGCAGCACACCGTGGAAGTGTTGCGGGCCATGAACCTGGAGCGGGGCGATTTGCTTTACTTTTCCGAACTGGTGGTCACCCCAGAGATGCCTTACGCTCGCGATGCCCTGCGGGAGGGCATTCGCGCCCTCACCCCCGAAGAGCAAAAGGCCCAGATGGAAGCCATTCTGAAGGGCCTGGCGTACCCCAAGGGGGGCGGTCCCCACGTCAGCAAGTACGACATTCGGGAGTTCGTGTATTGAGCGCGCCGGCGCCGTGTTCCCGCACCGATAGGGCAAGTGGCTCTTCCGTTTGCCTTATCGTCCCACAAAGCCACGGAGCACACGGAGAAGCCGCTGGAGAAGGCCGAAGATTTCTCTATGCCTCCGTAAAAAAGTTTTGTTGTTTTTGTCCGATGTTGAAAGGTGCGTGGAAACGCCAGGCGTTTTGCATGTTCTAATAAAGGCTCACACAGCGCCACGGAGAACACGGCGTATTTGCTGGAGAAGGCCAAAATTTTCTCTGTGTTCTCTGGGTCTCCGTGAGAAAATGCGGTGGTTTTTGCCGCTTTTGTTGGATTTTGAAAAACGCGTGGTGGAAACGCTCTCCCGCCTTGTGCAACCCCCGCGGCATGGGTATCATGCATGGGGAGCGGGACGCCGACGTGAGACGACGCTTCGGGTCCGTTTTCCCGGCTTCCCGCGCCAGGCAACTTCGGAAACAGGAGCGAGCAACACCATGCTTTTGGAGAAACTGGAAGTCCTGGAACGGCGTTTTGAAGACATCGAACGGGAACTCATGGAAGTGGGCGACGATTACAAGCGGGCCGCGTCCCTGGCCAAGGAGCGGGCCGAACTGGAACCCATCGTGCAGAAGGCCCGGGAGTACCGGAAGGCCCTGCAGGAACTGGAAGAGGCCCGCGCCTTGTTGGAGGAAGAGGAAGACCCCGAAATGCGAGAACTGGCCCGGGAGGAGGTCCAGGCACTGGAGGAGCGCATCGAGACGCTGGAGAGGGAAATCAAGCGGTTGTTGCTGCCCAAGGACCCCCGGGACGAGCGCAACGTCATCGTGGAAATTCGGGCCGGCGCGGGCGGCGAGGAGGCCGCGCTTTTTGCCGCGGACCTCTTCCGCATGTACAGCCGTTACGCCGAGCGCAAAGGGTGGGATGTGGAGGTGCTTTCTTCCAACCCCACGGGCCTGGACGGGTTCAAGGAGATCATCTTTCTCATCAAAGGGAAGGGGGCCTATTCTCGCCTCAAGTACGAATCGGGCGTGCATCGGGTGCAGCGGGTGCCCGTGACCGAATCCCAGGGCCGCATTCACACGTCCACGGCCACCGTGGCCGTGCTGGCTGAAGTGGAGGACGTGGACATTGAGATTCCCGAAAAGGACTTGAAAATCGAAGTGTACAAGGCCGGCGGTCCCGGTGGTCAGCACGTACAGAAGAACGCCACCGCGGTGCGCATCACCCACCTGCCCACGGGCATCGTGGTGCAGTGCCAGGACCAGCGCTCCCTGACGCAAAACAAACGGCGGGCCATGCAGATTTTGCGGGCCCGGCTGTACGAACGGGAGCGGGCCCGGCGGGAGGCGGAAATCGCGGCCCAGCGCAAGGCCCAGGTGGGCATGGGCGAGCGCTCGGAGAAGATTCGCACCTACAACTTCCCCCAGTCCCGGGTCACGGACCACCGTTTGCACAAATCCGTGTACAACCTGGAAGAGGTCCTGGACGGGGACCTGGACGTGTTCATCAACGATCTCATCGTCCGGGACGAGGCCGAGCGCCTGGCCGCCCTGGAGGCGGAGCGGGTTTCGTAAACGGTGGGGGCGCGGGTGGACGGGCTTCATGGGCAGCGCCCCGGATGTCCGACGGGGAAATTGGCCGCGACATAGCGAGCATCCTTCCCTATAATGGAAGAAAGTCGGCGCATCAAATTCCACGAGGCGCACGGGATGCCGCGTGGTATACTTTGGTGCGAGTTCTTTTGAAAAATCCAACGGAAAGAGGAAAAGGGATGAGCGATTCTGGACGTCAGCAGGCGCTGCAACAGGCCATTCGCGAAATTGTAAAGCGGTACGGAGACGGCGCGGTCATGCGCCTGGGGGAGGCCCGACACCTCACGGTGGAGGCCATTCCCACGGGCGCGCTTTCCCTCGACATTGCCATTGGCATCGGCGGCGTACCCCGGGGGCGTATCACGGAAATCTTCGGGCCGGAATCTTCGGGCAAGACCACGTTGGCGCTCCACATCGTAGCCGAGGCCCAGAAGATGGGCGGCACCGCGGCCTTCATTGACATGGAGCACGCCCTGGACCCCTTCTACGCCGAGCGCATCGGCGTGGATGTGGAGAACCTGCTCATCAGCCAGCCGGATACGGGCGAGCAAGCCCTGGAAATTGCCGAGACCTTGATTCGCTCCGGCGCGGTGGATGTGGTGGTGGTGGACTCGGTGGCCGCGCTGGTGCCCCGGGCCGAAATCGAGGGCGACATGGGCGATGCGGTGGTGGGCATGCAGGCCCGCCTCATGTCCCAGGCCCTGCGCAAACTCTCCGGGGCCATTCAGCAGACCCGCACCGCGATGATTTTCACCAACCAGTTGCGGCACAAAATCGGGGTCATGTTCGGTAGCCCCGAGACCACGCCAGGCGGACTGGCGTTGAAGTTCTACGCCTCGGTGCGCCTGGACATCCGACGCATTCAGGCCATCAAGATGGGTGCCGAGGTCATTGGCAATCGGGTGCGGGTAAAGGTGGTGAAGAACAAGGTCGCACCGCCTTTCCGCACCGCGGAATTCGACATCATCTACAACGAGGGGATTTCGCGGGAAGGCGATTTGCTGGATTTGGGCGTGGAACTGGGCCTCATTGACAAGCGCGGGTCCTATTACTCCTACGGCGACCTGCGCCTGGGGCAGGGACGGGAAAACGCCAAACGGTTCCTGCGGGAACACCCGGACCTGGCCCATGAAATCGAAATGCAAATCCGGGCGCAGAAACTGCCCGATTTGTACGCCGCGGCCGAATAATTTTGGCCGCGCCCCCACGCGCCTGGCGCGCGTGGCCACGGTTGAACGAGAACCCGCGGAACGCGGGCTGGAGATTCAATCCAAAGGGCAACCGGACACCTCCATCGTGGAGGGGGATGGTGTGTTGTTGCCACCGTGGTCGCGCCAGGCCACGGTGGTTTGTTTTGAGGAGAAGTCGGAAGGTCGTCCGGTTCCAACTGGTTCCGGGTTCGTTGAGCGCAAGCGAGATGATGGGCATGGATACACCAACGCACAACGAGTTCCCATCGCAACCAGGTACCGGGGAAATCAGCCCGGCCCTGCGGGCGCAACTGGCATCCGCGTGGAAGGCGGTGTATCGCCTTTTGCGGTACCGGCCCCGCACCGAAGCGGAAATACGCCGGGCCTTGCGGAAGAAGGGCTTTATGGATGAGGTCGTGGAAGCCGTGGTGGCCGAGGCTCGCGAGATCGGTTGGCTGAACGATGAAGCCTTTGCCCAACTATGGGTTGAGAGCCGGGCCCGCTCCCGGCCACGGGCCAAATGGGTGCTGGCCCAGGAATTGAGGGAAAAGGGCCTGGCCGAGGACCTCATCGAGCAGGCCGTGGCCCAGGTGGATGAGCAGGCCCTGTTTCGGGCCGCGGTTCAGAAGGCTTTGCGCCGTTATCGTCACCTGTCCGGCGAGGAACAACGGCGGAAGGTTGTCGCTTACCTGGCCCGCCGCGGGTTTGGATACCAACACCTTCGTGAATGGTTGGATGCATGGCCCCCGGAGGGCGGGGAGGTCCTGGAAGATGCATCGGAGGGCGAACCTGCTTCCCTCGATGCATCTTCGCACACCCTGGATGAAGAGGAGAGTGCGTCATGAACATGGTTACGCTCATCGTTGTCGTTGTTGTGGCACTGGCCGTCGGCCTTTTGGTGGGCTATGGGCTGCGCAAGCGTCAGGAGCAGCAGGAGTATCAGGAAGGGAAAACGCGAGCCCAGGCGGTGGTGGAAGAAGCCAAGCGTCAGGCCCAGGCCCTTTTGCAGGAAGCCGAGAGCAAACGTCGGGATTTGGAAATCCAGGCCCGGGACGAGGCCCTGCGCTTGCGCCGTGAAGCGGAAAGCGAAATCATGGCCCGACGGCGGGAGTTGCAACGAGAGGAAGAGCGCTTGCAGCGTCGTTGGGCCGATTTGGAGCGCCGCCAGGAGAACCTGAATCGTCGGGAGCAGGCCCTCCAGCAGCGGGAGCAGGACCTGCAGGCCAAAGAAGCCGAACTGGAGGCCCTGCACCAACAGGCCCTGGCCCGCCTGGAAGAGGTGGCCAGCCTCACCCAGGAAGAGGCCCGGCAGCGGTTGCTGGCCCAGGTGGAGCAGGAGGCCCGTCAGGAGATGGCCCGCATCGTGCGCCAAATCGAAGCCCAGGCCCGGGCCGAGGGCGAACGTCGTGCCCGGCGTATTCTGGCCTCCGTCATGCAGCGCATCGCCTCGGAAACCGTGGCCGAACTCACCACCAGCGTGGTGCCCCTGCCTTCCGACGACATGAAAGGCCGCATCATCGGACGCAGCGGGCGCAACATTCGCGCTTTCGAGCAGTTCACTGGTGTGGAGGTCATCGTAGACGATACGCCCGAATCGGTGACCCTGTCCAGTTTCGACCCCGTGCGTCGGGAGATTGCCCGTCGGGCTTTGACCAAGTTGGTCACCGATGGACGCATCCATCCCACCCAAATCGAAAAGGTGGTGGAGCAGGAAAAGGCCGAGGTGGAACGCATCATCCAGGAGGCTGGTGAAGAGGCGGCCTACGAAGTAGGCGTGGTGGGCTTGCATCCCGAAGTGATTAAGATGCTGGGTCGGCTCAAGTTCCGCACCTCTTACGGGCAGAACCAACTCCACCATGCAGTGGAAACCGCAAAACTGGCCGCGCTGCTGGCCGCAGAACTGGGTGCGGACGTGGAGGTGGCCAAGGCCGCGGGCCTGTTGCACGACATCGGCAAGGCCATGGACCACCACGCGGAAGGCCCCCATGCCCTGGTGGGTGCCAAATTCCTGGAGCGGTACGGGGTGGACCCGCGGGTGGTGCACGCGGTGGCGGCCCACCACCATGATGTGGAACAGGAAACCCTGGAGGACGTCATCGTGGAAATCGCGGACGCCCTCTCCGGCGCGCGGCCGGGGGCCCGGCGAGAAAGCCTGGAGGAATACATCAAGCGCATCCAGGCTCTGGAAGACATCGCCCGCTCCTTTGACGGTGTGGCCGAATGTTACGCGCTTCAAGCCGGCCGGGAAATCCGCGTCATCGTCAAGCCCGACGCGGTGGACGATTACGCCCTGGCCAAACTGGCCCACGAAATCACCAAGGCCATCGAGACCAACCTCAAATTCACCGGTCAGATTCAGGTCACCGTCATCCGGGAGAAGCGTGCCGTGGCCCAGGCCCGCCCCACGGGCGCGGCATCCCAAAACGGGGGCGGTCGCAAGAAGCGGTAAGGGCCCGCCGCCGGGGAAGAAGGGACTGGCCGACAGGTCTCTTCGGCGGCTGAGGGGCAAGGGGCGGTGCATCCGCCCCTTTTTGCTTTCGCAAGAATCGTCTGGCTTGACGCCGGGTCTGGCTCTTCGCCAGGCCTGGCTGGTGACCGGGAATTTAGTTTTCACACCCTTAAATTCGCCCCTGGGTGCCTTGTCAAAGGCTTTTCTCCGTGTTACAATGCGGCCCCACTCCAATATGTTCGGATTTCTTCGGGTACAGCCCCAAGATATGGGAGGAGGGATGCGCTGCCCTTATTGTCAGGCATCGGATAGTCGAGTCGTCGATACCTTTCGGGACAAGACCGGCCGGGTGCGTCGGCGCCGGGAATGCCGCGTTTGCAAGCGCCGTTTCAGCACCATCGAGCAGTGGATTCAGCAACTCCCTCTGGTGGTGAAATCCGACGGCACCCGAGAGCCCTTCGACCGGGAGAAGATTTTACGGGGGTTGCGCATCGCGTGTTGGAAGCGGCGGGTCTCTGCCACGGACCTGGAGCGCCTGGTGGACGATGTGGAGGAGTACATCCTTTCTTTGGGTCGCTCGGAAGTGGAGTCTCGCATTATCGGCGACCGGGTCATCGAAGGGTTGAAACGCCTGGACCCGGTGGCTTACATCCGATACGCCATTGTCTATCTGGGCCTGGAGGACCTTTCCGAAGTACGGCGGGAAATCGACCGGCTCCTGGGCCCCGAAACCGCGTGAAAATGCCATAACGCCATATACCACGGAGGTGCCTCATGGGGAAGGTGTCCGCTCCGCGTAAGGGCCTTTTGCCCACCCCGCCCCGACCCGAGGATTTGCCCAACATCCAGTTTGCCAACGACAACGCCAAACTGGTGTTTTACAAGCGCTACGTGCGCAAGGGCCTGGACGGCAAGCCCATCGAAACCCCGGAAGAGACCTTCTGGCGGGTGGCCTACCACGTGGCCAAGGCCGAGAAGGAATTCGGCGCCAGCGAGGAAGAGGTCATCGAGCGGGCCAAGGACTTCTACCGCCTGCTGGCCGAAACCCTCTTCTACCCCAATTCCCCCACCTGGACCGGCGCGGGCACGCCTCTGGGCCAACTCGCCGCGTGCTTCGTGCTCAAAATCAAAGACGATTTGGGTAAAGACCCTGAAGGTATCTTTTCCACCTTGCGCAACGCGGCCCTGATTCAGCAGACGGGCGGGGGAAATGGGTTTTCCTTTTCCCGCCTGCGACCCAAGGGCACGGTGGTGAGGTCCTCCGCGGGCAAGGCCACGGGCCCGGTGGGCTTCCTGCGGGTGTACGACCACGCCTTTGGGGAGATTGCGCAGGGCGGAACAAGACGCGGGGCCAACATGGCCGTGCTGCGGGTGGACCATCCCGACGTGGAAGAATTCATCACCTGCAAGACGGACGAGAACGCCATCACGAATTTCAACATATCCGTGGGCATCACCGACGCCTTCATGCGCGCGGTGGAGAAGGACGAGGAATGGGAACTGGTCTTCCCCGACGTGACCGCGCCGGAATACGACGACTTCGACGGCACCCTGGAGGACGCGCGGGAGCAGGGGATTCCCATCAAGGTCTACAAGAAGGTGCGGGCCCGGGACCTTTTCGAGAAAATCGCCCGCCAGGCCCACCACAACGGCGAGCCGGGCGTGCTCTTCCTCGACCGGGCCAACCGGGACAACCCGGTGCCCCATCAGTACCGGCTGGAGGCCACCAACCCCTGCTTTGTGGGGGAAACCCGCATTGCCACGGCCAGGGGGCTGATTCCCATCCGTGAACTCGCGGAGTCCGGGGAAACCTTCAGCATTGTGACCGATAACCGCGCGCCCCTGGGCGGCATCGGCGAGGCGGGCAAGACCCTGGGTACCCGCTTGCGCTCCGGGGTGCGGGCCTTCAAGACCCGGGAACAGGTGCCCGTATTCCGCTTGCGCACCCGCAAGGGCTATACGGTTACGGCCACCGCGGACCATCCTTTCCTGACTCCCGACCGGGGGTATGTGGAATTGCAGCACCTGCGGCCCGGCGACCGGGTGCTGCTCCAATCCGGCGAAGGGGCCTGGAGCCAGGACGACAATCTGCCCAACCAGGAGGCCTTGGAGCAAGTATTGGCCGGGATGGCCCTGGCCGGCGACCGCGCTTCGGGGCATGTGGTGCAACGGCGGGATTTCACCGCGCTTCGGGGCGGCCTGCCCCGCAAGTGGTCTCACGAACTGGGGTTGGTGTTGGGATACCTCGTCGGGGATGGCTGGCTGAGCGAAAGCAGCAACTCGCCCGTCGGGTTTGCCTTGCGCACGCAGGAAGAGGTCAAGCGCATCCATGGCCTGTTGCGCGGGTGGTTCGGCGAAGGGCACGTGACCTCGCGCAATTCCCATTACCAGGTGACCTACGGCCGTCTGGCTTTCGAATTCTTCCGCTCCCTGGGGGTGCAGCCCGTACGGGCCACGGAGAAACGGGTCCCTGAAGCCATCTGGCGCGCGCCGCGGGAAGCCGTGGTGGGCTTTCTGCAGGGCCTGTTTTCGGCCGATGGCACGGTCCAGGTGCAGCCCCACAAGCGGGATTGCACCGTGCGCCTGGCCAGTTCCTCCCGCAAACTGCTGGAAGATGTGCAACTCTTGCTGCTCAACTTTGGCATCGTCTCCCGGATTTACCGACGCCGCGAGGCCGGCGTGCACCGGCTGCCCGATGGCCGCGGCGGCCTGCGGCTTTACGAAGTGGCGGCCCAGTACGAATTGGTCATCGGCCGGGAGAACCGGGACCGCTTTGCCCAGGTCATTGGCTTTGCCGACGCGGAAAAGCAGGCCAAACTCCTGGCCTTCGTGGAAAGCCAGACCCGGGGCCCCTACCGAGAGACCTTTGAGGACGAAATCGAAAGCATCGAACCCGCGGGTTTTGCGGATGTTTACGACTTAGAAGAGCCCGAGACCCACAGCCTGATTGCCAACGGCCTGGTCTGCCATAACTGCGGTGAACAATGGTTGGGTCCCTATGAGAACTGTTGCCTGGGTTCCATCAACCTGGCCAGACACGCCACCCCCGAGGGCGGTGTGGATTGGGAGAAACTGGCCGATACCGTGCGCCGCGCGGTGCGCTTCCTGGACGATGTGGTGCAGGCCAACCAGTACGTGCCTGCGGTGCCGCAACTCAAAGAGGCCGCGCACCGCAACCGCCGCATCGGCCTGGGCATCATGGGCCTGGCCGACCTGATGTACATCAACGGCATCCGCTACGGCTCCAGGGAGGCCCAGGAGTTCGCGGCCCAAATCATGGAATTCATCCGCTTCCATGCCATGAAAACCAGCATCGAACTGGCCCGGGAGCGGGGGCCCTTCCCCGGCATCAAGGGCAGCATCTACGACCCGGAGAACCTCAAATGGAAGCCGCCCACCTGGCCCGACTGGCTGGGCGGCGGTCCGCAGACCGATTGGGGCCGCCCCGAACTGGACTGGAACGAAATCGTGGAGGGCATCAGGAAGCACGGCATCCGCAACGCGGCCCAGTTGACCATTGCACCTACCGGAACAATATCCACCGTTTCCGGCGTGGAAGGCTACGGGTGCGAGCCCGTGTTCGCCCTGGCCTATTACCGCTACGTCAACGACGAGGACGGCAAGCGCATCCGCCTGCGCTACGTCAGCCCCCTGTTCATGAAGGCCCTGAACGAAAGCGACCTGAGCGAGGAGGAGAAAGAGGCCGTCATCCAGCACGTGTTGGAGTACGGCACCATCCAGAACTATCCCGGCCGCCTGCCCGAACACATCCGCCACACCTTCGTGGTGGCCGGCGACATCAGCGCGGAAGAGCACGTGTACATGCAGGCTGCGCTGCAAGTGTTTATCGACAACAGTATCTCGAAGACCATTAACTTCCCCGCGGACGCCACGGTGGACGACGTTAAAAAGGCCTACCTGCTGGCCTGGAAACTGGGGTGCAAGGGCTTGACGGTGTACGTGACCGGCTCCCGGGAGAAGGTGGTGCTGGAGACCGCGGCGACAGCCAAAAAGAAAGCAGATAGCGGGCAGCAGTTAGCAGATAGCAGACAGCAGTTAGCCGACAGCGGACAGCGGATAGCCGATGGCGGACAGCCGACCGCCGAAGGCGAACGGCCAACGGCCAACGGCGAACAGCCGATCCCCGACCAACCTCGCCTCTGGCCCGAGCCCAAGAAGCCCCGGCCCGCGGTGCTGCCCGGGGTGACCGTTCAGGTGAACACCCCCCTGGGCAAGGCTTACGTCACCATCAACGAGAACGGCGAGGGGCAGCCCTTCGAGGTCTTCATCAACACCTCCAAGGCCGGGTCCGAGACCGCGGCCATCTCCGAGGCTATCGGCCGGCTCATCTCCTTTATCCTGCGGCTTTCCTCGCCGGTGAAACCGCTGGAACGCCTGGAAGAGGTGTACCGCCAGTTGAGCGGCCTGGGCGGCGACCGGCCCCTGGGCTTTGGCCCTTACCGCATTCGCTCCCTGCCCGACGGCGTGGCCCATGCGTTGAAACAGTACCTGGACACCAAGCGAGAAGGAGAAGGGGAGGAAAGGGAAGCGCAAGAAGGCGCGGTTTCCCTGGGGACGATGGCCTTCCATCTGCCGTTGCTTTCCCCCTCTTCTTCCGAGAAAAGCAACGGCGAGATGGGCTCCCCCTTTCCCGCGGGAAAGACGGGCGAACTGTGTCCCGAATGCGGCCAGGCCGCGATGGTGAACGAAGAAGGGTGCCGCAAGTGCTATGCCTGTGGGTATAGCGAGTGTTGAACGTGAACTGCCTCCTTGGCCCTGGGGCGTACGCCGTGCCCCGGGGCTTTTCTTTGGGCCTATGACAGCGCTGACCCTCACTCCCTTGCAGGGCATCCCTGAGGTGCGCCCCGGCGACGACCTGGCCGCGCACATCCTGCACGGCTTGCAGGTCACCGGCCTGCGGGTACAGGATGGCGACGTCCTGGTGGTGGCCCAGAAAGTCGTGTCCAAAGCCGAGGGCCGGTACGTGCATCTGCCCACGGTGCGGCCCGGGCTGCGGGCCCGGGCCCTGGCCCGCCTCACCCGCAAGGACCCTCGTCTGGTGGAACTCATCTTGCAGGAGAGCCGTCGGGTACTGCGCGCGGTGCCCGGTGTGCTCATCGTGGAGCACCGCCTGGGCTTCGTGTGCGCCAACGCGGGCATCGACCATTCCAACGTGAAAGGCGACGACGAATGGGTGCTCCTCTTACCGGAAAACCCCGACGCCTCGGCCGCGCGACTGCGGGAGCAGATGGAAGCCGCCACCGCCGCGCGACTCGGCGTGCTGGTCATCGATTCCCACGGCCGGGCGTGGCGGCTGGGCACTGTAGGCGTGGCCATTGGCCTGAGCGGACTGCCCGGCCTGGCCGACTTGCGGGGCCGCCCCGACCGTCAGGGCCGACCCTTGCAGGTGACCCAGGTGGCGGTGGCCGACGAACTGGCCGCAGCCGCGTCGCTGGTGATGGGGCAAGCCGACGAGGGCACGCCGGTGGTGCACGTGCGGGGCTTTCCCTACGGCCTGGGGGAGGGGAAGTTGGCCGAATTGCTCCGGCCCGAGGCGCGGGATTTGTTTCGTGGGGGCTGGGTGTACGGGGGATGAGAAAACCCGAGGGGTTTTCTCGGAAGGGGTGGGCCAGGCCGACGAAGGCACGCCGGTGGTGCACGTGCGGGGCTTCCCTTACGGTTTGGGGGAAGGGAAGTTGGCCGAATTGCTCCGGCCCGAAGCGCGGGACGTATGTTTGTTCTCACGGAGGAAATCTACGGATACTCCATGTTCTCCGTGGCTCTGTGTGAGCCTTTGTTCGAATATGCAAAACGTCTGCGCGGTTCATCGGATTTGAAGCGCCTCCGAATTGGTGGTACACTTATTCTCACAAAATTTTCACACAAGGAGGGAGGCCATGCCGACACCCATTCGCAAAATCGAAGGCATTGGTGAGGTGTACGCAGAAAAGTTGGCCCAGGTGGGCATCGTGACCCTGGAGGCGCTGCTGGAAAAGGGCGCCACCCGCAAGGGTCGTGAAGTCCTGGCCAAACTCACCGGCATTCGTCCGGACCTCATTCTGGACTGGGTCAACCGAGCCGATTTGTTCCGCATTCGGGGTATTGGCGAGGAGTACAGCGACCTGCTGGCCGCCGCCGGGGTGAAGACTGTGATGGAATTGGCCCAGCGCAACCCCGACAACCTGTACGAAACCCTGGTTCGGGTGAACCAGGAGAAGAAACTGGTGCGGCGGTTGCCCTCGCGAGATATGGTGCGGCGTTGGGTGGAGCAGGCCAAAGCCCTGCCGCGCGTGGTGGAGTATTGATGCGGTCGTGAGCGGGCACCGGGCCTTTAGGCTGGCGAAAGGTGCTCGGAGGTCAAGCCTCGGAAGACTTCCAGGTGGCCGTCTTCGTCGTGCGTTTTGATTTCCGTCTTTGGTGGATGACCAGGGCCGTGACGACGTCGCTGCCCTGGTCATTTTTCATACCGGAACACGTGGATGACCCCGTCTTCGGTTTCCATGCTTCCCATATAACGGAAATGTTCCCAATCCCCGGGCCGGGCGTACCAGGGAGCCAGTTCGGACGGGTGGTTGGGTTCCAGCAAGAGGGCGCAGGCGCCGTAGCGCCGGGCCACGGCTTCCACCGCGTGCATCCCACCGGCGGGGACCACCAGAGCCGCGCCGCCGGTGCTCCAGGACCACATGGGTGGGTCGTTCACCATCACGGGGCAGGCGCGCGAGGGCAGCCCCTGGGCCGCCATCCAGGTGGCCGCGCGCTGGTAGGTCAAGGAGGAGTGGTTCCAGGTGCTCAGGCGCCTGGAGGCCACCAGCAGGGTGAGGGCCAGGGCCAGCAGCACCAGGCCCCCGCCCAGCACCCCGCGGGCCTGTTGGGGATGCCACCCGCGGCGTTTTTCCCCCCAGATGAAAAACTCGTGCAAGCCCACTGCTGCCAAACTCCAGACCAGGGGCTGTAGGCCGGCCACGCCGTGGAAGAACCCCCCGCGCGCACCGGCAAAGGGAAAGACCAGGGTCATGAGGGCGAAGAGGGCCGCCCACAGGCCCAGCCCCACCCGCACCCGCACGTCCCGCCGGTAGCGCCAGGCCCCCCAGAGCAGCCAGGGTATCCATACCAGGCCACCCTGCACCGCCACCAGCGTCTGCACATTCCAGGAAAAAGCCTGGACTCGGGGTCCCCACCAGGCCCGCGGCCCGGCCGCCCACCACCGTTCCGGTGTGAGCAGGTCCGGCGGGTAGAGGAAGAGGTCGTTGTAGTGGGTCATCCAGAGGAGCCGTACCGCAAAGCCGGGCCAGGGGGAGCCAAAGGCCAGCAGGTTGCGCGCCCACCACGGGCCCAGGACCGCGACATAACCCATGAGGACCCCAAGCCAGGCCCGGCTCCGGGGCCGCGCCACTGTGCCCGCGCCTGCCAGGGCCGCCGCGAGCCACAGGGGGCCTTCGTTGCGCGTCAGGTGAATCAGCCCCGCCAGCCCACCCAGCAGCAGGGCCCGGGGAAAGGTGCCGGCCCGGGGCAGCGTCAGGAAGAACAACCCGCCCAGCACCATGAGGGGCGCGAACCCGTCCACCGCGGGCAGGTAGGGCAGGAAGAAAACCGGGGCCAGGCTCAGAAGCAGGGCCCACCGCGCCGGGGCTTCCCGTCCCGTCAGGTTCCGGGCCAGTCCGTAGGTGACGGCGGGCACCAGCAGGGCCAGCAGCACGAAGGCCGCCTGCACCCTCCGGTACGGGGAAGGGAGCACCCCACGCAGCAAGACCTCGCCTGCCGCGGCCAGCAGCGAGGCCATAGGCTGCCAGTAATCGTGGCCCGGCCGGGGCGGCGGCCCGGGGTCGTTGACGTAGGTCCACAGGAAAGGCTCCGTCAGGCCCTGTCCGTGGGCCAGCCGTCGGCCCAGGGTCGCATAGTAGGCGGCGTCCATGTACCCCGGCCCTTGTTGGACCAGGGCTACAGCCAGCACCAGAGTTGCGTACAACCCCCAGAGCAGGGCCTGGAAGGCAGTGCGCCTTCTTTTGCCTCGTCCTTGAGAAGAAAGGCTGGAAGGCCCTACGGCCCGGTCCGGGCCTGTCGGGCAGGGACGGGATGGTCTCATGTCGAACATAAGGTTGCCGCGTCCATCGGGAAGGATTTCGAGACACAGGGATGGAGAACGCTGCTTTGTAGCGGGCGTTTTTCCTGTTACTCGCGCGGGGCCCCGAAGCGCTGGAAAAGGCCCAAAATATCTCTGCGCCTCCGCGAGAAATGCGATGGCTTTTGGCGTTTTTGAAAAACGCGAAGTTTGTGGACCGGCCTTTGTACGACAGACCGTTGCAACGACAGCCCCGTTGCTTTTGGATTTTAGCAGAACCCGCTGCAATCCTGAAGGCATGTATAAAATTGAGAAAAAACGTGGTTGTTCACCTAAAATTTTGCGTCGCGCCCTTGCCGGTTTTTGTAAACTTCGTTATACTTGCCGGAAAATCCTCAGAAACATTATCCCGCTCTTGTGGAGAGAAAAGATGCCCGCAACCCGTGAAAAGGAAAGCGTGATGAATTTCACGCGAGGGATGACCCATGTGCCGCTGCGGCGTTTGGGCCTGGTGACCCTGGCGCTGTTGCTGTTGACTCTGGGTTTGGCCCAGGCCGTGCGTACGGTGCGAGCCTCGGATGCTCCTCGGCCTGTTGCTAATCCCGGCGTAGACTGCCAGCCGGTGGTCTTCACCGACGACCCCGATCCCGTGGCCGAAACCGGTACGGTAACCTACACCGTACACATGAAGAACAACAGCGCCATTGCGGGCGACAATGTGACCGGTGGGCAGTTGACCATCACCGTCCCCGCGGGTTTCACCTACCTGGGCCATACCACCGATCACGGCACATGCTCCTATGTGGGTGACAACCCCAGTGACGGCACCGGCGATTATTTGCAGTGCACGGGCATCGATTTGGGCCCCCTCGAGGTCGCCATCGTGACGATGGATGTGCAGGCCCCTGTGGGCACGGGCACGTATACCAGCACGGCCACGACGACCTGCACGGGCGATGTGAACTCGGCCAACGACAGCGAGAACAACCAGACCACCGTGCGCAAGGGCGCGGACATTCAGTTGACCAAGACGGTGAACCCCACTTCCGTGGCCGACTCGGGCATTGTGACCTATACCATCCAACTGGACAACGCGGGCCCACGACCCGCGCCGGACCTGGAATTCCACGACACCCTCCCGGTGGGCGTGATTTTCTATGCCGACGACGCGGACCCGGCCGCGGATGACGACAGCCTGTGGACCTGCTCGGCTTCGGGCCAGGCCGTCACCTGCACCTACGACGAGAACGCGGGCGGGGAGTTCGCAAACGGCGACACCATGATTTTCCATTTCCGCGCCAAGGCCGACGCCGGCTCTGACGGTACCTTCATCAACAACGCGGATGTCGGCATCGTCGCGCCGCCCTTCGACCCCACCCTGGACCCGGACCCCAACAACAATACCAGCCAGGCTACTCTGGAGATTACACCCGGCTCGGACCTGTCCATCACCAAGGCCGTGACGCCTTCCCCGGTGCTGGGGGGAACGACGGCCACCTTTACGCTGCATGTGGAAAACCTGGGCCCTCGGGATGTTACCAATGTCACCGTGACCGATACCCTGCCGGCCGGCTACACCGTCACCAACATCACCGCGCCGGCCGGATGGAATTGCCCGACGCCGCCCGTTACGGGCACGGTGACCTGCACCAAGGCCCTGATGGCCAACGGCGAAGCCGGTGACATCGTCCTGGATGTGGATGTGCCCAATGTCACCAGCATCGAAAATCACACCAATACCGCGACCATCTCGCCGGACAATCCCCCGGACCCCATCACCGACAACAACACCGCCTCGGTGACTTACGAGGTCAAGCCCAGCGCGCCCGATCTGGTCTTGCAAAAGGACAAGGCGCCCAACCCCGTGGCCGTGGGCGGTGCCATCACCAACACCATCCATGTGCGCAACGACGGCCCCGTAGACGCGTCGGCGCCCATCGTCGTGCAGGACCATCTTTCGGGGTCAGAGAGTTTCGATTCCGCGCCTACCGGCGCGCCGTGGGATTGTTCCTATGATGCCGGTACGCACATCGTGACCTGCACGCTGGTGGATGCCGGGCTCAATCCCATCGGTTTGGCCGCGGGGGCCAGCGC
>JALWJZ010000106.1 GCA_026996855.1 Anaerolineales bacterium | reverse complement strand
CCGGCAGGACGCCAGGGGCGGTTTGCCATCCACCCACAGGTTCAGATACAGCAGGGCCAGCACCACCTCTGCGGCCTTTTCTTCGTCGTACCAGGGTTGTTCCGCCATCGGGCACCTCCTGTTCGGTGCGGGATTACACAATCCAGGCCCGGTCCAGGTCTTCCTCGGCCCACTTGAACCCCGTCTCCAGGTCGTAGAATTCGTCCAACTGGTCAGGGGGAATCCAGCGCAGCACCCGGCTCGCGTCCCACAAGGGCGGCGGGTTTTTCCTGGCCCGAAATTCGGGCACCTGGAGCATCCGCTCGTGCAGGTGGCGACGCCATCGGATGTACGCCTCCTGCCGGCGTCGCCAGTCCCTTTCCCGCAAGACCTGCGGGGTGAACACCTCGGCCAGCCAGGTTGCGTCCCCTTCGGTCAGGGCCACGAACACGGGCACGGTAGGCATCTCGTCTATCAAGCGGAAGTTGCTCAGGCAGGGCACTTTGCCGCAGTTGTTGCCGTCGTAGCGCAGCCGCAAGTAAGCCTGCCACAGGGCCCGGCTTTTCTCTTGGGATTTCAGCCCCTGCACCTGGCGGAAGTAGTGTTCCACCAACGCCGCGTACTTGGGTTCGGGCAGACGGTTCACATCTTTCAGCAGCTCCTTGGCCTGCTGCATGTGCACCACGCCGTAGACCTGAACCGCGCCTGAATGCTCCAATTGCCGTACCAGCACCCGCCCTGTGGGCCGGCGGCCCTCCCGGTTGCACCGACCCGCGGCCTGGATGATGGCATCCAGCGGCGCCAGGTCCCGCACCACCACGGGGAAGTCCAGGTCCACCCCGGCCTCCACTACCTGGGTAGCCACGACCACCGCGCGGCCGCCTACTTTTGGATCCAGCCATGCCTTCAAAAAGGCCAGCCGCTCGGCCCGGTGTTTGGGCACGATGTTGGTGGAAAGGTAGACCAGGGCCATCGCGTCGTCTTCCAGGGGGAAGGGTTCCCCATCGGCCCAGGTGGTGATGCCCTGGCCCACCCCTCGCGCCCGCAGCGCGCGGTAGAGTTCCAGGCTGGTGCGCACGGTGTTGACCACCACCAGCACCGCGCCGTGGGCCTCGGCCAGGTCCGCCACCTCGTCGGCCAGGGCCTCCACCGGTCGCGGGGTCAGGTCCACCTCCATCTCGGTGCGGCGCATCAGGCCGAAGAGCCGTGGTGGGTCGGGATGCAGTTCCTCGGCCGCGGGTTGACCCGTGTCGTCCACAAAGACCAGGGGCCGGGTGGCCGTCATCTGGAGCACGGTCAGGCCCATCTCCTGCCGCAGCACCTCGAACACCTGCCGACTCACCGGCCAGTACTCCATGGGCAGGTTCTGCAATTCGTCCAGCACCAGCACCGCACCGATGAGGTTGTGCATCTTGCGCAACATGCCGTTCTGGTGGCCCAGCAGGGTGTGGAAGACCTGCACGAAGGTGGTGACCACGATTTCGCTCTCCCACCCTTCGGTGAGGAGCAGGGCCTCGGCTACGGGGCGGTTTTCGTCTTCCACCCTGTAGGCAATGTCGGCCAGGTAGTGATGGCGCAGCAGGTAGCGGTGCTCGTTGGCCGTGAAGTCGGGCACGCCCCAGGCCAGCACATCCCGCGCCACCCGGTAGTTCTGCTCGATGAGGTTGATGAAAGGCAGCGTGTACACGATGCGGGGCGGCGCGCCGCCGTGCGCGGCCAGGCGCTCCCGCAGCACGAAGGCCGCAGAGAGCGCGGCCAGGGTCTTGCCCATGCCCGTGGGTGCGGTCAGCGAAAGGGGCTCCGGCGGCGGCACGGGGATGGTCCTGGCCCGCTCGGTCACGGTGCGGAAGAAGGCGGCCCGCTCCCGGTCCAGGTCGTGGCGGGGTTGGGGGAAACGGTGGGCCACATAGCGGGCCACCAGGTCGCCGGGCAGGCCGGGCCGCGGGGGCAACAGCGGCAGCCCGGCCGCGCTACGCTTGTCCGCGTCGATGAGCGCGGAAAACAGCAACTGGCCCCACAGGGCCAGGCGGGCCCGGTCGGTGTCCTTCAACTTTCCATCGGCCTTGTCCAGGAAATAGGCCAGCCGCGCCAGGGCGTCCAGCGTCTCGCCCACAGCCGCGGGGTCCTCGAAGAAGGCCCGGAGCACGTCGCGTTGCAACCCCAGCGCGGTCAGTTCGGCGACAATCGTCCCGGCCCGTTGCCGCATGTCCTGCCATTGGTCCCGGAAGCGGCGCAGGGCGTCGGGCAGGTGGGCAGGGTTCGCCGTGGCCCAGGCCGTCGGGTCGTAGGCCAGCGCG
>JALWJZ010000105.1 GCA_026996855.1 Anaerolineales bacterium | reverse complement strand
TCCCCATCCTTGCCGAACCCCGCACCTTCATGGCCCTGGTGCCCGCGGACAAGGCCCTGGAGGTCGTGCGGGCCATCAAGGCCAAGTACGAGCGGGAGATGGGCAAAGTCCGCAACCGCCTGCCCCTGCACCTGGGCATCGTCTTCGCCGACGCCCACCAGCCTTTGCGCACCATTCTTGATGCCGGAAGGCGAATGTTGGAACAAAACACAGTCGACGAACTCTGGCGCGTAGTTGGTGAGCAAGAGCGTCAAATGGCCGAGCCACAGGGAATCCCTATCCTTCACATCACAGAGATGGGGAAAGCAGAAACCCAATTGGAAAACGAACGACCGGAACTTATCTATGAAGACCCCCACCAAAAGACAAAACGCATCACCGATCAGTACAAAACCTGGCACCGCATTGTCTTGCAAGCTCAAGAATCCAACCGAGTAGTGTACTGGTACGTCCCCGCAGTCATGGGCGATGGGCAAACGGAAGACCACTGGTACCCCTATGTCTTCTGGCGACAAGACAAGGATGGTAAAACCGATCCCGGCAATGCCATTCAGCCACGCACACGTTACTACCAAGCGCCCAACCCGTTCAATCCCAATCAAAATGGCAACCAGCAATCCGGCTGGCTTGTCCACGCTGGAGAACTCAAAGAAGGCGACGTCATCTACTTCACCCCCGCCACGTTTGACTTCATCTGGCTCGACCACGGCGGCACGCGCTTCGAAATCGCCTACGACCAAAGCGGCCGACGCCGCGGCTCCCTCCGCCGGCCCTACCTCCTGGACGAACTGGACGACCTGGTCGCGTGCTGGAAACTGCTGGCGGGCGACCGGGAGAAGAGGATAAAACGTCTGAGCACATCCCAACTGCACGCAGTGCGGGACCTCATCGAAACCAAGCGGGCGGAATGGTTCCAAAACCCCCAGGATTCCCTGCAGGACGAGACCTTCCGCCGCCATTGCGAAAGCGTGCTGAAAAACGCGCAATGGGCTACCAAACCCACAGAAAACGAGATGGCCCGCCTCACCCACTGGGCCGTCACCGGCCTGCTGGCCGACGCGGTGGAACTCTTCTACCACATCATGAAACAGCGGCCCGTGGGAGAGGAAAAGACGTGATTCACACGGAGGCACGGAGAGCACAGAGAGGAGCCTGACGATGATTCGTGATAGGGAAGCATGGCGTCGGTGGGAGGCCCGGTGGCAACGGGCTACCCGCACTCAGCCGGAAGAAAATATGCGGATTTTCTGGACCCTGCTGGAGATGGCCCGCGCGGCCGGTGCCTGGCCGCCGGAAAATCCCCTGGAGGGCATTGAAACCGATGTGCAACTCGCCCGCAAGGTGAATACGTATGTCCAACCTCCTGGTACATCTGGCCAAAGCCCTGGATGAGGCCGGCATCCCGTACATGGTCATCGGAGGGCAGGCCGTGCTGATTTACGGCGAGCCCCGCCTCACACGGGATATCGACGTCACCCTGGGCCTGACCGTGGACGCCCTGCCCCGGGTGATGGATGTGGCGCGGGCGCTGAACCTGCGCGTTTTGGTGGAAGACCCCGAGGCCTTCGTGCGCCAGACCTGGGTGCTGCCCACCCTGCATCCGCCCACGGGCTTGCGGGTGGACTTTCTCTTTTCGTGGACGCCTTACGAACAGCAGGCCTTGCAGCGCGCAAGGCCCGTGGTCATCGAAGGGTACCCCGTGCGCTTTGCCTCCCCCGAGGACGTCATCATCCACAAAATGCTCGCCGGCCGGTCGCGAGACCTGGAAGATGTGCGCACCATCTTGCGGAAACAGGACGTGGATGTGGCGTACATCCGTGCCTGGTTGCAGGCCTTCGAAGCGACCCTGAGCCAACCGCTGGTCGCCCCTTTCGACCAACTCTTGCAGGAGGAAAGCCATGACCCATGACCCCAAAACCTACCGCTTTGTCCTCATGACCGTGGACCCCGTGCACGTGGGTACGGGTGGCGCGCGTCTGGGCCGGGTGGATAACCCCATCGTCCGGGAGCCGGGCACGAACCTGCCCAAAATCCCCGGCTCCAGCCTGCACGGCGTGATACGGACCTACGCCGCGCACCGCTACGGCAAACCCCAATGCGCGGGCCAGGGCCAGGAACGAGAAGGCAGGAAAGGCCATTGCGGACGGCCCACCTGCCCCATCTGCTACACCTTCGGCTACGCCCGGGACCGGGAAGGCGGCCGCGCCGGCGTGGTCGCCATCGGCGACGCGCGCATCCTGCTCTTCCCCGTGTACTCCATGGTCGGCCCCGTGTGGGTGACC